>JBAUUA010000367.1:0-3050 GCA_049582465.1 Bradyrhizobium sp.
CCTCGCCGTAATCCTCCGTCGCCATCGCGAGCGCCAGATCGATGCCGGCGGTGATTCCCGCCGAACTCCAGATATCGCCGTCGCGGACGAAAATCTGGTCGGGCTCCCATTTCACCTTGGGAAAACGGGCAAGAAATTGCCGCGTGCGCCGCCAATGCGTGGTGGCGCGGCGGCCGTCGAGCAGGCCGGACTCGGCGAGCATATAGGCGCCCGAGCAGACGCTGGCGACGCGCACGCCGCGCCTTGCCATTGCCCGCACGAACGCCAGCATCTTCCTGCTTTTGGCGGCCGCATCCACGCCCTCGCCGCCCGCCACGATCAGCGTCGTGATCGTGCCGGCCGCTTTCAAGCCCCGCGCCAGCATCTCGACGCCGGAAGAGCTGCGCACCGGACCCGGCGTCTCCGCCAGAACCCTGATCGACGGCGGGTTGCCTGCAAGGCGCGCGGCGATCTCGAACACCGAAATCGGGCCGGCGGCATCCAGGAACTGGAAATCGGGAAAGACCAAGACGCCGATCATGTTGGGGCCCATGTCCTGAAATGAGGGAAATATGACATTTCGGACAGGAGCGGATCATGCGAGATTGCGTGCGTCAAGCAAAAACCTCGAAAGGCCTTCGTCCATGTCCGCGCCGCTGCAGATCGGTCTTGTGATTTTTCCGAAGGTGACCCAGCTCGACCTCACCGGGCCGGCACAGGTGTTTTCCAGCGTGCCGGGCGCAAAGCTGCACCTGATCTGGAAACGGATCGAGCCGGTGGCAAGCGATTCCGTGCTGACGCTGACGCCGACCACGACTTTCGCGGATTGTCCGCAACTGGACGTGATCTGCGTGCCCGGCGGCGTCGGCACCGACGACATGATCAATGACGCGGAGATGCTGGACTTCCTGCGCAGGCAGGCCGCGGGCGCCAAATACATCACCTCGGTGTGCACGGGATCGCTGGTGCTGGGCGCGGCCGGACTGTTGCGAGGCTACCGCGCGGCGACGCACTGGACGGCGATGGATTTTCTGGAGGCCTTCGGCGCGACGCCGACCAGGACCCGCGTCTGCATCGACCGCAACCGGGTCACCGGCGGCGGCGTGACCGCGGGAATCGATTTCGCGCTGACGCTGGTGTCGATCCTGGTCGACCGCAAGACCGCCGAAGCGATCCAGCTCAGGCTCGAATACAATCCGGCGCCGCCGTTCAACTCCGGCTCGCCCGACACCGCACCGCCGGAAATCCTCGCGCTGATCAAGGAGAAGATCGCGCCAGCGCAGGCCCGCCGCACCGAGGCCATCCATCGCGCCGCCGCGCGGCTGGGCAGCGGCGTTCCGGCGGGGTGACCGCGTTCGACAGAACGCGTTCAACAGAAGAAGGCCGCAACAGAAAAAGGCCGCCCGGTTTCCCGAACGGCCTTTCCTGTCTTACGGCAGCTCCACATTGACGGGCGATTTCAGGCGTTCAACACCGGGGGCCTATCTCCCGGCTACATCCTGATCGGCAGCCGCTGCATATCGGGGCAGTCGCGAACTGTTGCCCGAACCGTCGCGATGGTCTCCCATCTCCGTAAGATGAGTGATTGAACATCGGCCGCTTGCGAACCTCAAGGACGTCGCCGCCGATGTCCCCGCTGATCCCGCAATTCACAGGCTCTTGTCATTCCCGGGCGCCCGAAGTGCGAACCCGGAATCTCGCACAACAACTTCGGGATTCCGGGTTCGCGCTGGCGCGCGCCCCGGAACGACGATGCGGCTGGAGAAGCTTCAGCTTCCGGGGGTCCAGGGCTGGTAATCGCCCGTGGCCGCAGGCCGGCGGCCGCTGGCCAGCGTCGAGCCCGACGGACGGTAGGCCAAGGGCGTGCCGGTCATGTTGGGGACATGCGGCTTCTGCCATTCGCGCGGGGTATAGCTCTCTTCGGTCGGCGCGACGTCGACGGTGTGATGCATCCAGCCATGCCATTCCGGCGGAATCCGCGAGGCTTCCGCCAAGCCGTTATAGATCACCCAGCGCCGCTCGAAACCGAGCGTCGGATCGATCTTGCGCCCCTTGGTGCGGTAGTAGCGGTTGCCCTGCCCGTCGCTGCCGACCAGCTCGCCGAACCGCCAAGTCCACAATTGCGTGCCGAAGGTCTCGCTGTTCCACCAGGTGAAGAGCTTGAGAAAAAACTGTTTCATGGGGCTTGGCCGGTTCGAGGACAGCTGCGCCGTCTGATGCCATCGGCAGGCCGAATTGTCCAGCAAAGTCGCCTTTCGCAGCCCATCCATCGGGGGATGGGAGCCCCGAGCTTTTCGCCCAAACGCCGCGGATTCGGCGCAATCCGTTCATTTCTCATACAGTTCCTGTCGGGCAATCTGCCGCCGCCGCACGCAAGGTGCGAGCTCGCGGAAAGGCCCCATCGCAGCGGTTTCGATCGCCGCGGTCAGGCCACGTCCCGCAGATGGAGCCGAAGATGAGCAAGTTGAGAGTTTTGAGTACCGCTGCTGCTATGGCCTTGGTGGCGGCCTTGGCCGCGCCGACGGCGAGCTTTGCGCAAAGTCACCCGATTCACGGGGGTGGCGGCGGAGTTCACGTAGGGGGTGGCGGTGGTGGTTGGCACGGTGGCGGCGGTGGCTGGCACGGTGGTGGTGGCGGTTGGCACGGCGGTGGCGGCGGCTGGCACGGCGGCGGCGGCTTCATCCCCGGCGCGGTCGCCGGTGCGATCATCGGTGGCGCGATCGCATCGGGGCCTTACGGCTATTATGGCGGCCCGGGCTACTACGCTCCGGGATACTATGACTACGACGACGCCCCGGTTGCGGTGGCGCCCGGCGGCGACGATGCGGTGGCCTACTGCATGCAGACCTACCGTTCCTACGATCCCAGGTCGGGCACTTATCTCGGCTATGACGGCTACCGGCACCCCTGCCCGTAACCGGCCGCCTGTCGATGCGAAAGCCGGCGCGCCGTTCGCGCCGCCTTTTGCGGCGATCGCCGCGGCGTCGCCGCCGGAACGATTGGGCCAGGCCGGCGGTTTGCGCCGGAAGGCGTCAATGGTCGACGAGCTGGAACAGGCAATAGCCCTTGAC
>JBAUUA010000368.1:0-3901 GCA_049582465.1 Bradyrhizobium sp.
GGCCTCACCGAGGCCGGCATGGGGTCGAAGGGCATCGTCGCTTCTTCCGCCGCGCTCGGCATCCTGCTGCAGGACGGCATCGGCGACACCATCCGGATTTCGCTCACGCCCGAGCCCGGCGGCGACCGCACGCTGGAAGTACAGGTCGCGCAGGAACTGCTGCAGACCATGGGTTTCCGCACCTTCGTGCCGCTGGTCGCGGCCTGCCCGGGCTGCGGCCGCACCACCTCGACCACGTTCCAGGAACTGGCGCGCTCGATCCAGGATTTCATCCGCGACGAGATGCCGGGCTGGAAGACGCAATATCCCGGCGTCGAGGCACTCAACGTCGCTGTCATGGGCTGCATCGTCAACGGCCCCGGCGAATCCAAGCATGCCAATATCGGCATCTCGCTCCCCGGCACCGGCGAGACGCCGGCAGCCCCCGTGTTCGTCGACGGCCAGAAATTCCGCACCCTGCGCGGCCCGACGATCGCCGCCGAATTCAAGGCGCTGGTGATCGACTATATCGACCAGCGTTACGGCAAGGGCGCGAAGCCGACCGCGGCCGAGTAATTTCCGCTGTCGCCCCCGCGGAAGCGGGGGCCGATAACCACAGGCCTCTGTTGGTGTGGCGAGCCGCCACTCTGAATCTTCGCAAAACTAGATCCCGTGGTTATGGGTCCCGGATCGCGCTCGCTTGTCCGGGACAACAACACCGTGAACCCGACGGGCAAATCACCAAAAGTCTGTCCAGCCCCTTTGCCAAAAATATTCTGATTTTCAGAAGACCCAAATCACCTTTATAACCCGCGCTGTCCCGTCCCACTCCGAGGGGCGTTTCGCGATCGTCACGAATGCGGGACGGGATGCGGTGGACGCCGATGTGCCTTTGACGAACGGCGCGTGAGGCGGACGGCGAAGTCGTGTGGTCCTGATGCCCCGATGCTGGCATCAAGTTCGCGGAATGATCCGCTGATGACGGTGGCAAAAAAGCCGGTCGCCGGGGAGAGCACGAAATAAGCCGTAAACCATCGCGCGGGGAATGCCGGACGATTTCCGGTGTGACCTGACCAACGCGTGTGCTCACTACCACTATTCTTGCACACGCGGCTTGCGGGCGCATCAGGCGCCCGGCATTCCCTGCGCCCTCTAAATGAGGAGGGCGGCATGCAAGCAGCAAAACTCGGGCGAAATGCGCCGCGAGATCGCGAAGGTATGTCTCGCCGTCATTGCGAGGAGCGAAGCGACGAAGCAATCCAGCTTCTTTCTTGTTGCTCTATGGATTGCTTCGCTCCGCTCGCAATGACGGTTTCGAGGCCCCCCACGGACCATGAATCCCCGATTGCGCTTCGCGCCATCCCAGCTACGATGGCCGAAAATAACAAGCATCGGGAGAACGCCCCATGAGCTCGCTCGCCAGCAAGCAGGGTCCGCGCTATCGCCATACATCAGGCGAAGACGAGCCCTATGAGACCATCGCGGTCGAAAAGCTCACGCCGATCATCGGCGCGGAGATTTCGGGCGTCGATATCGGAAAACTGGTCTCGGACGATTCCCGCTCCAACCGCCAGATGGACGAGATCCACCGGGCGCTCGCCGAAAATCTTGTGATCTTTTTCCGCGACCAGCACATCACGCCCCAGCAGCACCTCGCCTTCGGCCGCAAGTTCGGCGAACTGCACATCCATCCCGCTGCGCCCAGCGAGGGTGAGGATCCGGCGCTGATGAAGATCTACGCCGACAAGGATTCGCCGCGCGCCAATGGCGAGGGCTGGCACACCGACGTGTCCTGCGACGTCGAGCCGCCGATGGGCTCGATCCTCTATATCCGGCAGTGCCCGCCGCGCGGCGGCGACACGCTGTTCGCCAGCATGTATGCGGCCTATGAATCGTTGTCGGACCGGATGAAAGCCTATCTCGACGGGCTGACCGCGCTGCATGACGGCGAACACATCTATCGCGGGCTCTACGACAATTACGGCGTCGCCGACAAGCCGTCTTATCCGCGCGCCGAGCATCCTGTCGTGCGCACCCATCCGGTGACGGGGAAGAAGGCGCTCTACGTCAACCGCGGTTTTACCCGCAGCATTCTCGGCATCCCCCGCGACGAGAGCGATGCGATCCTGGCCTATCTCTACCAGCACGCCGAAAACCCGCTGTTCCAATGCCGCTTCCGCTGGACCGAGAACGCGATCGCGTTCTGGGACAACCGCTGCACCCAGCACCGCGCGATGTGGGACTACTGGCCCCACACCCGTTCCGGGACGCGGGTCACGGTGAAAGGGGAAAGGCCGGTGTGACCGCTACCCTACAAGAAGAAAGCAAAACAAATCGGGAGGAAACGCGATGCTTCGCGCAGAGGACAATAAATTCCTGACCGAAAGCGGGGCAGGGACGCCGATGGGCGAATTGCTGCGCCGCTTCTGGATGCCGGTGCTGCTGTCGGAGGAATTGCCGGAAGCCGACGGTCCGCCGAAGAAGATCGTGGTGCTGGGCGAGGAACTGCTGGCCTTCCGCGACAGCCGCGGCGTCGTCGGGGTCATCGACCAATATTGCCCGCACCGCGGTGCCAATCTCTGGCTCGGCCGCAATGAGGAATGCGGCATCCGCTGCGTCTATCACGGCTGGAAATTCGACACCGACGGTCGCTGCGTCGACATGCCGACCTCCTATCCCGACCTCAATGCCAAAGACCTGATCCGCATCAAGTCCTATCCGGTGCGCGAATGGGGCGACATGGTCTGGGCCTATATGGGCCCGGCCGGCGAGGTGCCTGAACTGCCCGATCTGGAAATGGCGCTGGTGCCGGCCTCGCACCGCTACGTCTCGAAGAAATGGCAGGACTGCAATTGGGTGCAGGCGCTGGAAGGCTCGATCGACACCGCGCATTTCACCTTCGCGCATCTTTCCTTCGACAAGGAGGAAAACGAAATCCTCGATATCAAGAAGCATTTCGTCAATCCAATCGCGCGCATGAGTACCGATCACATGCGCTGGATCGCCGAGGACCCGCGCCCGGTGATCAAGATCAATCCGCATGACGCAGGGCTGACGATCGCGGGCGGCCGGCTCACCGACGGCGACAATATCTACTGGCGCATCGCGCAATTTTTGATGCCGGTGCACGCCTACGCGCCGAGCGCGATGCCGGGCGAAAGCATCTTCGGCCAAAGTTTCATACCCGTCACCGATACCAATTGCTGGATCTATACCTATGCCTGGAATCCGGAGCGGCCGCTGACGCAGGCCGAGCGCGACGCCTATGACGGCGGCAATGGCGTGATATCAGAGGTCGACGACAATTATATCCCGTTGCGCAACAAGTCGAACGACTACCTCATGGATCGCAAGCTGCAAAAGACAAAGAGCTATACCGGCATCAGGGGCGTGTCCGAGCAGGACGCCGCCGTGCAGGACAGCCAGGGCCCGATCGCCGACCGCACCCGCGAGCATCTCGGACCGACCGATCTCGGCATCCTGCATTTCCGCAAACTGGTGATGGATGCGGCCCGCGCGCTGCAGCAGGGTCATGCGCCCGCGCATCTCAAACATCAGGACCGCTACGCCGTGCGCTCCGGCGCCTGCGTCACCAGCAAGGCCAAAGACCTGCCCGCCGTCATGGTCGAGCGTTTTGGGGATGAGACCGGCTATGTCGGCCGGCCGCGGAACGCGGCTGCGGAGTAGGGAGGCGATCCGATTAATAGCGAGTCGTCCCTGCGAAAGCAGGGACCCATAACCACCACGGCCAATTGTTACGAAAGCCGTCGGCCCGATTGCTCAATCGACGGGCCGCGGCGTATGGGTCCCCGCGTTCGCGGGGACGACTTGTGAAAGATGGCGCGTTACAACGGAATCCTCCGATATTCCCGGTTGGCGAGGCTCGCTTCCTCCAGATCGAGATCGCGTTCGATCCGCCGCC
>JBAUUA010000369.1:0-2837 GCA_049582465.1 Bradyrhizobium sp.
GCGCTGGAAGGCGCGAGGCAGATCGGCTTCACGGTGCTGTCGATCAGCCTGTCGCTGATCGCCGCCTTCACGCCACTGATCTTCATGGACGGCATCATCGGCCGGCTGCTGCGGGAATTTTCCCTGACCCTGACCTTTGCCATCGTGGTTTCCACCGTGGTGTCGCTCACGATCACGCCGATGATCTGCGCCCATTACGTCAGGGAGACGACCTCCGCCAGCGCCACCTGGTTCGACCGAATGGTCGAAGGCACGCTGTCGCGCATGGTGGCGTTTTATGCGTGGACGCTGCGCGCGGTGCTGGGCTTTCCGCTTCTGACCTTGCTGGTGTTCTTCGCCACCATCGCGCTGACCGTGACGCTCTATGTCAAGACTCCCAAGGGGTATTTCCCGGTCGACGATTCCGGCTTCGTGATCGGCGCCACCCGGGCGTCGGCCGATATCTCGTTCCAGTCGATGCTCGGGCTGCAGCAGCAGCTCGCCGACATCGTGATGGCCGATCCGGCGGTGGCGGGGGTCGGCTCGATCCTGAGCGGCGCCGGCGGTCCGTTCGGCGGCGGCTCCAACCGCGGAATCATGTTCATCAGCCTCAAGCCGCCCGCGGAGCGCGAGGGGTTGACCACGGCGCAGGCGATCGACCGGCTGCGCAAAAATCTCTATCGCGTGGCGGGAATTCGCCTGTTCATGTTCGCCGCGCAGGACGTGCGCGCCGGCGGGCGGCAGACCGATTCCGGCGACTACCAGTACACGCTGTCGAGCACCGACCTCGATCTCCTGCAGAAATGGGCGCCGATCGTCGGCAAGCGCATGGAGACGGTCGAAGGCATCACCGACGTCTCCAGCGACCGCGATCCCGGCGGCCTGCAGCTGACGCTGTCGATCGACCGGCAGAGAGCATCGGCGCTGGGCGTCCGCGTGCAGGACATCGACAACGCGCTCAACAACGCGTTCTCGCAGCGGCAGATCTCGATCGTCTATACCCAGCGCAACCAGTACATGGTGGTGCTGGAGATCGACCCGAAATTCCAGAGCGACCCGTCCAACCTCGAACACATTTTCGTGGCCGGGGCGAATGGCACGCAGGTGCCGCTATCGACCGTCGTTCACTACCAGCGCGGGCTTTCGCCGCTCGCCGTGTTTCACTCCCAGTCGATTCCCTCGACCACCGTATCCTTCAATCTCTTGCCGGGCGTGCCGCTGCAGGCCGCCACCGCGAATATCCAGCGCGCGGTGGAGGAGTTGCACATGCCCGAGGGCATCCGCGGCAGCTTCGATGGCAACGCCGGCGACTTCAACAAGACCAGCGGACACATGCCGCTGTTGATCCTCGGCGCGCTGGTGGCGATGTATATCGTGCTCGGCGTGCTCTATGAGAGCCTCGCCCATCCCCTGACCATCATTTCGACGCTGCCCTCGGCTGGCCTCGGCGCGCTGCTGGCGCTGCAGGTTACCGACACGCCGCTGACCGTGATCGCCTTCGTCGGCATCATCCTCCTGATCGGCATCGTCAAGAAGAACGGCATCATGATGGTCGACTTCGCGCTCGACGCCGAGCGCAACCGCGGCCTGTCGTCGGCCGACGCCATCTTCGAGGCCTGCAGCGCCCGGTTCCGCCCCATCCTGATGACCACGATGGCGGCGCTGTTCGCCGGCATTCCGCTGGTCATCGCCACCGGCCCCGGCACCGAACTGCGCCGGCCGCTCGGCATCACCATCATTGGCGGGCTGCTGGTCTCGCAGATCCTGACGCTGTACACGACGCCGGTGATCTATCTCCTGATCGACCGGCTGCGGCGGCGGGCGGACCCGGCGGCCATCGCAGCGCCCGCAGAATAGCTTTGAACCGCGGGCCCGCGCAGCGTATAGCGGGCGCATGTCAAAACACGCCGAGCCGGAGACGGGCGCCGCCATTGCCGAGGCGATACCGGACTGTCCACATTGCCAGAAGCCGTTGCCGCTGTGCATCTGCGACAGCATCACGCCGATCGAAAACCGCATTTCGCTCCTGATCCTGCAGCATCCGCAGGAGCAGGACCGGGCGCTCGGCACGGCGCGGCTGACCGCGCTGCATTTCAAGAATGCGGTGCTGAAGATCGGACTGTCCTGGCCGAGCCTGTCCAAGGCGCTGGGACGGCCGGTCGATGATCCCTCGCGCTGGGCGGTGCTTTATCTCGGCTCCGCCAAGGTCGCCGATCTCGACACCGATGCCGACATCGTCGCGATCAACCGCAAGGGCGAGGTCGAGGACCATCAGCGCGCCATCCTCAGGGATATCGAAGGCATCGTCTTGCTGGACGGCACCTGGAGCCAGGCCAAGGCGCTGTGGTGGCGCAATGCCTGGATGTTGAAATGCCAGCGCGTGATCCTCGGCCCAAAGCTTCCCTCGCGCTACGGCAAGCTGCGCCGCGAGCCGCGCCGCGACGGCCTGTCCACCATCGAGGCTGCGGCGATGCTGCTGTCTTCCCTCGAAAAGCGCCCGGATATCGCCGAGACGCTGCATGGCAGTTTCGAACGGCTGCTGGCCAAATATCGCGAGGCGCAAGCCACGCTGCCCGAAGTCGCGCCGAAACCGCGGCCGAAGCGGGACTACCGCCGCCGCAGGCGGGCCTGACCCAGGCCCCGGCTGGCGCTTTCAAGTGAAAGCCTGCCCCTGGATGGACCCCGGTTCGCCTGAAGAAAACGTGTCAAATATTGATGAGAGCCAGTGCGGCTCCCTTGGTTGCCTATCCGCAGGAGGCCGTATAAGAGTTCGCCCCCATGGGGCCACGTGGCGGAGTGGTTACGCAACGGTCTGCAAAACCGTGTACACCAGTTCAATTCTGGTCGTGGCCTCCAAC
>JBAUUA010000370.1:0-9461 GCA_049582465.1 Bradyrhizobium sp.
TTGTAGCCCGGCTGCAAATCCGGCATGAAGCATCCCAGCCTCGACAGTGCGTCCGAAAACCAGGTGTGTCCATGAAAGCCATTCTCTGCTCGCAATATTGCGGCCCCGACGATCTCGTGCTGGCTGAAGTGCCCGATCCCGTGGCCGGGCCCGGCGAGGCCGTGATCGCGATCAAATCCGCGGCGCTGAATTTCTTCGACCTCCTGATGATCCAGGGCAAGTACCAGGTCAAACCACCGTTTCCGTTTTCGCCGGCGGCCGAAGTCGCGGGCGTGATCGACAGCATCGGCGAAGGCGTCAGCGGGTTGAAGGTCGGCGACCGCGTGGTGGCGTCCTGCGGCCACAATGGTGCGCGCGAGAAGATCGCGCTGCCGGCCAATTCGATCGTCAAGATTCCCGACAATCTGGATTTCGATCGCGCCGCTGGGATCATCATCATCTACGGCACCGCGCTGCACGCGCTGGAAGATCGCGCCAGCCCCAAGCCCGGCGAGACCCTCGCGGTGCTCGGAGCGGCCGGCGGCACCGGGCTTGCCGCCTGCGAGCTCGGCAAGCTGATGGGATTGAAGGTGATCGCCTGCGCCTCGTCGGAGGAGAAGCTCGAATTCGCCAAGGCCCACGGCGCCGAACTCGGGCTCAACTACGCCAAGGAAGATTTGAAGGAAGGCTTGCGCCGGCTCACCGGCGGCAAGGGTGCCGACATCATCTTCGATCCCGTCGGCGGCAGCTATGCCGAGGCCGCGCTGCGTTCGATCGCATGGGAAGGCCGCTTCCTGGTGATCGGCTTCGCCGCCGGCGACATTCCAAAGATGCCGCTCAATCTGGCGCTCTTGAAGGGCTGCGATATCCGCGGCGTGTTCTGGGGCGCGTGGACGCGGCTCAATCCGGAGAAGAACCGCGCCAATCTGGAAAAGCTCGTGAAGTGGACCGCCGAAGGCAAGATCTCATCGCATGTCGATCGCACCTTCCCCCTGGCGCAGACCGCCGACGCCCTGAAAGTACTGGCCGGTCGCCAGGCGATGGGCAAGGTGATCCTGCATCCCTGACGTAACGCCGGGTCTGATCGCGGCTGCCGTCTTCGCCGAGCCTCACCGAGCGATCCCGCATTCCGCAGTGCAAGCGATTAAGGCGCGGTGGGCTGGAGGGCCGTCTTCGCGGGTGCGGTAACAAAAGGGGAAATACCCCCTGCCGGCCCGGCACGATTTGCGTGACATCACGGGGACTTGACTGACAATGTCGGCCGAAAATCAGCGCCCGATCACGCAGGCTTTTTGGTTAATCAAACCCTCGAATCCCACTTTACGACAACGAAATGTCAGTGGGCGGCCCAAGATGCGCCACAATAAAATCAAAATATTTCCTAAATCGCGCCGGTGATCGTCGCTTTTTGGTCCGATTCAAAATGCGATCTAGGGGATCGGTAGCGGGGGCGCTTGGCCGAAAAGAATAACAAGAAACGGATGCCCAGAAGCCCCCCATGTTGCGTAGCGTGGAGGCATCACTATGGCGCGAAACAAGAGCTTCACTCGATACGGCCAAGACACGTTCGGCGCGTATGACGAAGAGCCAAACGATCCCGAATTCGTGGAATACGAATCTGCGCCTCCGATGGAGGATGATTACGCGCTTCCCGAAGATCCGATGCCGCTCTTCCTTTCCCAGGGTGATGACGATGAAGAACCGAGACAACGGCGCTTCGGCAGCGGTGGAGAAGTACTTCAGGATCGAGCGGTCGTCTGGCCAAGAGTTTTCAAGGCAGGCATGGTCGCGGCATCGGCAGCGGCGATCGCCTTTGCCGTTCTGATGGTAGGCAATCCGCTCGCGCTGTTTGCCGACGCCAAGGCTTCGCTGCCCAACGTAAGCGCCGACCAGGCGGGCGCCGCACAAACTCCCGCTCCACAGGCCGCGACCACGACGCAATTGGCCAACGCCGGTCCGACGCCGGTGCTGCCGGCAACCGCCGGTGTCCGGGGTGCGCCGCCGGCTCCGAGGGTCACGCGCGACGATATCGCGCTCGCGCTGCGGTCCGCCCAGCAGAACCAGGGCCAGGTCCAACCCGATCCAGCGCCGGTTGCCGCGCCAGCGCTGGTTGCCGCGGTTACGCCGGCAGCACCGCCAACGCTTGCACGAAGGCTCGATGCCGACGAACTGGCGATGTTGATGACGCGGGCGAAGGGCATGATCGCGGTCGGCGACATTGCGTCGGCGCGGTTGCTGCTCGAACGGGCGGCGGAAGCCCAGGAGGCCAGCGCGGCGCTGCTGCTGGCACAGACCTACGATCCGGCCGTGCTTGGAACGCAGGACATGCGAAGCATCACGCCGGATCCGGCGATGGCGCGCGACTGGTACCAGAAGGCGGCCCGGCTCGGATCATCGGATGCTCGGCAGCGCCTCGCTCAGATGCAGAATTAGCTTTCAGATAGCAGGGGACACAAATGCGACGACTGGTTGGAGTGGCGATATTCGCCATCATGATGGCGTTTGGACTCGTGACGTTTGGCTACGGGGCGAGGGCCGAGGAAACGGAATTCGATCCGGCAAAGGTCAGCGAAAGCCTCAAGGCGATCTTCCAGTTCGGATCCACCTCCACCAAGCAGGCCCTGAACGCCAACACGGTGACGCTGATATCCGGCACCATCGGCGGCACCTATGTTCAGTTCGGCGCTGACCTCGCTTCGGTCCTCGACGATGGCAACACGCTGCGCGTCCTTCCGATCGTCGGCCGCGGCTCGGTGCAAAGCGTCGCCGACATCCTGTTCCTGCAGGGCGTCGATCTCGGGATCGTGCGAGCCGACACGCTCGACTATCTGGAGCGGAAGGGCTTTGCGAAAGACATCAAGAAGCAATTCACCTACATCACCAAGCTCTACAATGAAGAGGTGCACGTCATCGCCTCGAAATCGGTCCGCAATCTCCGGGATCTCGACGGCAAGACCATCAGCGTCGACCTTCCCAATGGCGGCACCTTCGTCACCGCGCTGACCGTGTTCGAGCGGCTCGGGATGAAACCGAAGGTCGTCTACATCGAGCAGCGCATCGCGATGGAGAAATTGAAGCGCGGCGAAATCGACGCCGTGATCGTCTGCGGCGGCAAGCCGTACAAGTCCGTGAGCAGCTTCAAGGACGACCGGTTCCATCTGGTGACGGTCAACTACGAGAAGCCGCTGCAGGGCGACTACCTGCCGGCGACCCTGTCGGCGAAGGACTATCCCAACCTGATTTCGGAAGGCGAGCAGGTCGACACCATCGCGGTGCCGGCCGTGCTGGCGGCCTATAACTGGGCGCCCAAGACCGACCGCTATCGCAAGGTCGCGCTGTTCGTGGATAATTTCTTCGCGAAGTTTCCCACCTTCCAGAATCCGCCCTTCCATCCGAAGTGGAAGGAAGTCTCGCTGTCGGCCCCGCTGGCCGGCTGGCAACGCTTCCCTGCCGCCCAGCAATGGCTCGACAGCCATGGCATCGAGCCGGTGGCCCGCGGCCGGTTCGACGAATTCCTCAAGCAGAATAATCCGGCGCCGGCGGGAAAGCAGCCTTCCAGCGCCGAGAAGGACGCGCTGTTCAAGCAATTCCAGGCCTGGCAGGCCGAGCAACAAAACAATGCACGGGCCCAGGTCCGGCCTGCGCAAAACCCGCGCTAGGGTTTGAGCGGCCGCGTTCGGGCGGCGCGGCTCAGATTTCGCCTTCAGGCTGATCCCGACGACCGGCGCCGCCCATCCGCTTCAACGCGGCTCGGGCGGCGTCGCGATGTTCCGGCGTGATGTGGCTCGCGACCATCCGGATCGCGGTGGCAAGGATGGCGGCATCGTCGG
The DNA here is from genome assembly GCA_049582465.1 of Bradyrhizobium sp. Lineage (GTDB taxonomy): Bacteria > Pseudomonadota > Alphaproteobacteria > Rhizobiales > Xanthobacteraceae > Bradyrhizobium. The sequence continues at coordinate 3,810 of JBAUUA010000370.1, forward strand.
TGAAGCCGAGCACCGGCAGCATGTCCGGAATGAAATCGAACGGCAGGATGAAATAGGCGATGGCCCCGAGCAGCGCCGCCTGCACGTGGCGCGGCGTCTGCTTGTCGAAGGCGCAATAATAGGCCGCGAGCAGATCCTCGGCGAAGGGAAGCTGCGTCATCACCCGCTTGAACTTGCTCCAGAAGCGGCGGCGCACGCTTTCGCGGTCTTCGGCCAGCCTGTCGGCCGGCTCAAAACCGACGGTATGTTCTGACGCCATCATGGGAGCTCCCCTGAAAGCCCGCGCGGTCGATCGCCGCGGCGGACACACCCCAAAAATGGGGATGTCGCGCCGCGCCTGCAAGATTGCGCGGGAACCCGATCAGGCGACGCCGAGCTGGCCGGCGATCGCATTCATCGCCGTGGCAAGCTCGACATCGAGCGCGGTGACGCCGCCGGCGTCGTGGGTCGCCAGCACGACATCCACCGTCTTGTAGACGTTGCGCCATTCCGGGTGATGATCGCGCTTTTCGGCCACCAGCGCCGCGCGAACCATGAATCCGAAGGCTTCGTTGAAATCCTTGAAGGTGAAGGTTCGCGTGATCGCCTCGCGGCCGGCCACCTCGCTCCACCCCGGCAATCCCTTCAAGGCCGATTTCCGCGCCTCTGCCGACAGCCGTTCCGCCATGACAACCTCCCGTTTCACTCCAACTTTACCCTAACACCGGCCGCGACCGCCGGAGTATCCGCCGAAATAGGCCGTCAAAGCCCGCCCCCGAGCGCTCCAGTAACCATGACGCAGATGTAACCCCGCGCGGGAAGGAAATTTGCTACAATTTCCACCTAACCGTATTGGCAATATGAAATTGGACCTCAAACGATTATTTGCCAGATCGATGACGGGCGGCCTTGAGCTGGCCGGACCGCCGGCGCCGCCATCGCCGCGCTCGGCCAAGTCCAAGACGATGTTCATCACCCTTGCCGGGATCCTCGCCTTGATCGGCGCGATTGCGGGCGCCTACTATTTTGCGATGCGGCCGGTGGTCCTGCGGATCGCGGTCGGTCCGCCCAACAGCGACGACCTCAGGGCAGTCCAGGCGCTGACCCAGGCCTTCAGCCAGGCCCACGGCTATATCCGCTTGCGCCCGGTGCAGACCGACGGCGCCGCCGCCAGCGCCAAGGCGCTTGAAGACGGCGGGGCCGACCTTGCCATCATTCGCGGCGATCTCGACGTGCCGAAAAACGCGCAGGCCGTGGCGACGCTGCGCAAGAACGTCGCGGTGTTGTGGGTGCCTCCGCCCGCGAAGGGCAAGGGCAAGAAATCCGGCCCGAAGATCACCAAGATTCCGCAGCTTGCCGGGCGCCGCATCGGCGTCGTCGGCCGCACCCCGGCCAATGTCAATTTGCTCAAGGTGATCCTGCAGCAATATGGCGTGGATCCCGGCAAGGTGGAGATCGTTCAGTTTCCGGCGGGCGAGGCCGCGGACGCCATCCGCAACCAGAAGGCGGACGCCTACCTCGCCGCCGGTCCTGTCAACAGCAAGATCACCGCGGATGCGATCAATGCATCGAGCCGCGACGGCGGAACGCCGACGTTCCTCGCGATCGATTCGGCCGAGGCCATTGCCCAGAACCATCCGATGTACGAGGCCTCCGAAATCCCGGCCGGCGCCTTCGGCGGCTCGCCCGACAAGCCCGACGACGAGGTCAAGACCATCAGCTTCGCCCACCACATCGTCGCGCGCAAAGGCCTGTCGGAGTCCACGGTTGCCGCCTTCACCCGGCAACTATTCGCGATCCGGCAGCAGCTGATGACGGAATTCCCGCTGGCGGCGAAGATCGAGACCCCCGATACCGACAAGGACGCCGTGATTCCCGTCCACCCGGGCGCCGCGGCCTTTGTCGACGGCGAGGAAAAGACCTTCCTCGACCGCTACAGCGATTACATCTGGTGGGGCCTGATGGCCTTGTCGGCAATGGGCTCCGCCGGCGCGTGGTTCGCGGGCTATCTGAAGAAGGACGAGCGTACCAACAACAGCACGCTGCGCGAACGCCTGCTGGACATGATCGCGGTGGCGCGCCGCAGCGATTCCGTCGAGGAACTCGACCGGATGCAGTCCGAGGCGGACGAAATCCTGCGCGATACGCTGCGCTGCTTCGACGACGGCGCCATCGAGGAAGGCGCGCTGACCGCCTTCGGTATCGCGCTCGAACAACTCCACAACGCGGTCGCCGACCGCAAGACGTTGTTGAACAGCATGCCGCAAAATCTGCAAAAGGCCGGCGCGCAGTTCCGTGCCGCCGCCTTGTGAGCGGCACGCGGCACTCCCTGTAATCCAGCCGTCACAGAATCTTCCTAGGTCTGTCAGAGCCGCAGTTCATCCTGTCGGCCGGTCAAGGAGGCTCGCATGACGATCAGAATTTCTCGTAACCCTGCCCGCGGATTTTCGCGCCGGCGCTTCCTTTCCACCGCCGCAGCGACGGGCGCCGGTGCGCTTGGCGCCATCGCGATGCCTTATCTGAGCCGCGCCGCCGACCGGCCGCAGATCAGCCACGGCGTGCAGTCCGGCGACATCGGCGCCGATGGCGGCGTGGTGTGGGCGCGCACCGACCGCCCGTCGCAGATGATGGTCGAGGTCGCCACCACGGAATCCCTGAACAATGCGCGGCTGCTGCCGCCGATCGCGGCATTGCCCGAGAGCGACTTCACCGCGAAAATGCTCTTGGAAAATCTTCCCGCCGGGCAGGACATCTTCTATCGGGTCCGGTTCCGCGACCTTTCGCATCCCGACGTTTCGAGCGAGCCCGTGGTCGGCCGCTTCCGCACCGCCCCGGCCGACCGGCGCGATGTCAGCTTTGTCTGGGGCGGCGATGTCGCGGGCCAGGGCTGGGGCATCAATCCGGACGATGGCGGCATGGTCACTTTCGCGACCATGAAGAAGCACCGGCCGGATTTCCTGCTGCATTCCGGCGACACCATCTATGCCGACGGCGTCATTCCATCGGAGGTGAAATTGCCCGATGGCAAGATCTGGAAGAACCTCACGATTCCCGAGAAGGCGAAGGTCGCCGAGACGCTCGACGAATTCCGCGCCGCGCATAAGTACAATTTCCTCGACGAGAACGTGCGCGCCTTCAACGCCGAGGTGCCGATCTTCGTGCAATGGGACGACCACGAGGTGATGAACAACTGGTCGGCCTCGAAGGAGATCCCCGCCGCCTACAAGGTGCGCGACATTTCCCTGCTCGCCGCGCGCTCGGCCCGCGCCTTCCACGAGATGTATCCAATGCGCGAAAGCATCATCGAGCCCGGCCGGGTCTATCGCACCCTGAGCTACGGACCGCATCTCGACGTCTTCATGCTGGACGAGCGCAGCTATCGCGGCCCCAACGGGGCGAACCTGCAGACCACTTACGGCCCCGACAGCTATTTCATCGGGCCCGATCAGCTGGCCTGGCTGAAGCGCGGACTTCTGAACTCGCGCGCCACCTGGAAGGTGATCGCCTCCGACATGCCGCTCAGCATCATCGTCTATGACGATGCGGCCAACAAGAAGGGCTCGGAAGCATTCGCGCAGGGCGACGGGCAGCCGCGCGGCCGCGAACTCGAAATCGCCGACCTCCTGCGCTTCATCAAGACCTCGGGCGTCACCAACACCGTGTGGCTGACCGCCGACGTGCATTACGCCGCCGCGCACTACTACAATCCCGACAAGGCCCAGTTCCAGGATTTCGAGCCGTTCTGGGAGTTCGTCTCGGGCCCCCTGCACGCCGGAACTTTTGGGCCGAACGAACTCGACAACACGTTCGGACCGGAATTGAAGTTCATCAAGGCGCCGGGGCTGGACAAGCAGAACCTGCCGCCGTCGGCCGGCATGCAGTTCTTCGGCCACGTCAAGATCGACGGCGCCAGCGGACAGATGACGGTGACCTTGCGCGATCGCGCCGATGTGGCGCTGTGGTCGACGACGCTCGATCCCAAATTGGGATAGCGATCAACGGATAACGAAACCGGCCGGCGCCAGTCAACCACTGACGCCGTCGCCGGATCGGCGTTTCAACACAGCGCGCAGCGCGTCGGTCGAATAGGGCTTCGGCAGCGTCGGCTTGCCCGCGAAAACTGCCGGGAACGCGCTATGGGCGCCGTAACCGGTGACGAAGACAAACGGGATTTTCAGCGCCTCCAGCCGCTCGGCGACCGCAAAGCTCTTTTCGCGGACCAGCCCGACATCGAGCAAGGCGAAATCCGGCGTACGCTCGGCGATCATTTCAAGCGCCTTCGCCACACTTCCGGCGGTCCGCACCGTCTTCACGCCGAAACCCAGGATGGTGTCCTCGAAATCGAGCGCGATGATCGGATCATCCTCGACGATCAGCACGTCGCCGGGCACGGGGTGGGGAGATACGGCTACCATGGTCTCACTGACAAACGCCCTGAACTCACGCCCCGGGCCAGGCCCGGACCGCGTCCGGCGCCAACGCAAAAAAGCGCGAGCCGCCGGTTCCCGATATGAAACCATCACATCCCCCGTTCGTTTGTCTGTGCACTTGTGCACGCAACAATCTGACGAGCGCGGCTATCGTAACGGCCGCATGGCGAGGGAAAGTCGGGATGGACGGACACGAAAGGTCGGCAAACGGCGCCGAACGCCCCTACAACAATCTGCTGCGAAGGCTGAGCGCAGCCGACTTCGCGCTGATCGCGCCCCATCTCGTGCTGGAGGAGGCCGGGCCCAGCGACCTGCTCTACAATCCCGGCGACGACGTCGAAATCGTCCACTTTCCCTGCGGGCCTTCGCTGGCGACCTACCTGGTGGCCAATGAAGACGGCCGCGACGTCGAAACCATTCTGGTGGGCCGCGAGGGCGCCGTCGGAGGAATTGTCAGCCAGGGATATCTTCCGGCCTATACCCGCATCATGGTCAAGTTCGGCGGGCCGTTCGCGCGCCTGCGTGTCGGCAAACTGGATGCGGCAAAAGCAAGGTCAGCGAGCCTCAGCAACGTGTTTTCGCGTTACGCGGACTGCATGCTCGCCCAGATCTTCCAGTCGACGGCCTGCAATGCAATCCACTCGATCGAGCAGCGCACCGCGAAATGGATCATCTCGGCGATGGAGCGCACCGATGGCGCGGAAGTCGTGCCGCTGACCCATGAACAGCTCGCGACCCTGCTCGGGGTCGGCCGGAGCTATACCAGCCGCGTGATGCAGACCTTCAAGGCCGAAGGAATTCTGGAAACCCGCCGCGGCTCGATCCTGGTGCACAACCGCGAGGCGCTGCGGATCCGCGCCTGCCTTTGCAATGAATCGGTGAAAACCCATTTCGAGGAAGTGCTGCGCGGGGTCTATCCCACCGAGGAGTCCCACGCGGCCGCGAAATAGCGCTGCCGTGGGTTGTGCGCCATCATCTTCGGCGGCATTGCGCTGTCCCAACCGGGTTCGGCTGGCGCCTTTGCGCCATTCGTGGCCGCGGGCCTCGTGTTGGGTTTTTTCGGTGTCCTCATAATCTGGGCAGCATTCCGCGCTCCAAGGCCGTAAGAGGTGACCGAATGGGCCCGGCAGCGGCCAAAATGACGCCCGTATGACGGAAAATCGGTCACCCAGCGCCCAACAAGCCATTGTTTTTTAGCGTTTTCTGACTATATTGCGCCGCAACGAGTAAGGTTTGCCCGGTC
>JBAUUA010000371.1:0-5259 GCA_049582465.1 Bradyrhizobium sp.
CCGGGCAGGTGCAGGGCGGCGTCGCGCAAGGCATCGGCCAGGCGCTGTACGAGGGCGTGGCCTACGACGCCGAAGGGCAGCTATTGACCGCGAGCTATCAGGATTACTGTGTGCCGCGCGCCGACGATATCCCGCCGATCTCGGTGACGCTCGACGAAAGCGCGCCGTGCAAGACCAATCCGCTTGGAGCAAAAGGCTGCGGCGAATCCGGCGCGATCGGCGGCCCGCCCTGTATTGCCAACGGCGTGATGGACGCGCTCGCCGAACTCGGCATCAAGAATATGCCGACGCCGCTGACGCCGATGAAGGTCTGGCAGGCGATCCGGGACGCGAAGGCGGGAGCGTAAGCTCACTCTCTCGACACGTCATTCCGGGATGCGCCACTTGGCGCAGGCCCGGAATCCATAACCCCGATCGGGAGTATGGATTCCGGGCTCGTGCTTCGCACGCCCCGGAATGACTCAGAGCCCCAGCACCATCTTCGCGACGATGTCGCGCTGGATCTCCGACGAGCCGCCGAAGATCGTGTAGGCGCGGCCGTTGAGATATTCCGGCACGATCGGCAGCATGCTTTCCGGAATCGGCGGCTCCTGGTTGAGCTGGTAGAACGGCCGCATCGGCTCGACCGCGAGGCCGTCATTGCCGATCACCTCGACGCCGAGCCGCGTCACCGCTTGGCGGATTTCGCTGACCCGCAGCTTCAACAGCGACGACACCGCGCCGGGGTTCTGCCCGGTCTGCAGCGCCGACAGCACGCGCAGTTCGGTCATTTCCAGCGTATCGATATCGACTTCGATCTCCGACATCCGCAGCGCGATATCGGGATCATCGATGGCGCGGCCGGTGGCGTCGGACTCGGCGAGATCCGAGACCGTCTTCAGCGCGTCGCGCAATTTGGCCGAGGCGATGCCGGAGCCGCGCTCGAACTCCAGAAGATATTTCCCGTAGGTCCAGCCCTTGCCTTCCTCGCCGACCCGGTTGGCGACGGGGACGCGGACGTCGTCGAAAAACACCTGGTTGACTTCGTGGTCGCCGCCGATGGTCAGGATCGGCCGTGTGGTGATGCCCTTGCTCTTCATGTCGATGAGAATAAAACTGATGCCGTCCTGCTGGCGCGGCGTGTCGTTGGTACGCACCAGCGCGAACATGCGGTTGGCGTGATGCGCATGCGTGGTCCAGATCTTGGTGCCGTTGACGATGTAGTCGTCGCCGTCTCGCACCGCGCGGGTTTTCAGCGAGGCCAGATCGGAGCCGGAGCCCGGCTCGGAATAGCCCTGGCACCAATAGTCCTCGCCGGAGAGAATCCGCGGCAGATAGAAATTCTTCTGCTCCGGCGTGCCGAAGCCGATGATGACGGGGCCGACCATCTTCACGCCCATGATGTTGACATTGGGCACGCCGCCGCGGGCGCATTCGGCCTCGAAGATCCAGCGTTGCGCCGCCGTCCAGTCGGGGCCGCCATATTCCACCGGCCAGCCCGGCGCGCCCCAGCCTTTCTTGTGCAGCGCCCGCTGCCAGGCCATTCCGATGTCGGGATCGGAAAACACCGACGGCGTCAGCGCGGTCGCGCGCTTCATTTCCGCCGTCAGGTTTTGCGCGATGAAGTCGCGGACCTCCTGTTCGAAGGCGCGTTCCTCGGCACTGAAGGTGAGATCCATGGGGTGGCGCTCCGATTGTTAAGCGACCCGTCCGCCCAACGCGGCGTGGCGGCGATAGTGATGTGCGCTGCCGCCGAACAGCGTGTCGAAGGCCAGCAGCCGCTTGAAGTAGGCTCCGATGTCGAGTTCCTCGGTGACGCCCATGGCGCCGTGCAGCTGCACCGCTTGTTCGGCGACAAAGCGCGCGCATTTGCCGATTTTTGCTTTCGCGCCCGACGCGGCGCGGCTGCGTATGGCGGGCTCGGCGTTCGCCATCAGCGCGGCGCGCAGCGCGATCGAGCGCGCCTCGTCGCACTGCATTGCCATGTCGGCAAGCCGGTGGCGGATCACCTGGTTGGCGGACAGCGGCCGGCCGAATTGCTGGCGCACCTTGGTGTATTCCAGCGTCTTGTCGAGCAGGGTCTGCATGATCCCGACGGCCTCGGAACCAAGGGCTGCGAGCGCACGGTCCACCACGCCCTCGATCTTCGGCAGGCAATCGCTGCCGTCGCCGAGCAGGGCGCCGACGGGGAGGCGAACGTCCGCGAGGTCGAGGTTGCAGGCGCGTCCGCCGCCGAGCCGCGGAAAATCCTTCAACGTGATTCCGGCGGCGCCTGAGGGCACCAGGAACAGGCACAGCTTGCCGGCCGCGCCGTTGTCGCCGGCGATACGGGCGGAGACGATGATCCGGTTTGCGGCATTGCCGTCGAGCACCGTGGTCTTGTGGCCGTCGAGCCGCCAACCGTCAGGTGATTTCCTCGCTGTGGTCTCGACATGCGCAAGATCGAAACGCGCGACGCGTTCCGAATGCGCGAACGCGAGCAGCAGCGAACCGTCGGCTACTGCGGGAAGGATCGCCTGCCGCTGCGCTTCGCTGCCGCATTCGGCGATCAGGCCGGCGCCGATCACCACGGTTGCCAGATATGGCTCGGCGACCAGGCCGCGGCCGAACGCTTCCATCAGAATGCCAGTCTCGATCGCGCCGGCGCCGAGCCCGCCATAGGCCTCGCCGATCGGCAGCGCCAGCCAGCCCAGCTCGGCGAATTGTTTCCAGATCTGCGGACTGAAGCCGAGCGGATCGCCGGCCGCGCGGCGGCGATGATCGGCGTCATAGGTCTCATTGATGAAGCGGTCGACGCTCTCGCGCAGCAGGCGCTGCTCGTCGCTCAAGGTGAGGTCCATGTTGCCTACTTTACGACGGCGGTTTTCCTGACGGAGGGATGCAGGCCCGCGGGATCGACCACCATGCCGAACTCCTGCAGATTATGCGCATGGCAGAGCTGGTGCAGCGCGAACGCCTGATCGATCGCGGCGGGCTGGCCCATGACATCGACCGAGCGGTTGACGGCCTCCTTGGTCAGCTTCAGCGCGAAGGAAGGCTTTGCGGCGATCCTTTGCGCCAGCGCCATCACGAAGGAGGAGAGCTCGGGCCGGGGGACGACGTGGTTGACCATGCCGAGCCGGTGCGCCTCTTCGGCGCTCCAGGTGTCGGCGGTGAACAGGAATTCCTTGGCCTTGCGCGCACCCAACTCCCAGGGATGAACGAACCATTCGACGCCGCAGACGCCCATGGTGACCACGGGGTCGCAGAATTCGGCATCACTGCTTGCAACGATCAGGTCGCAGGCCCAGGCCAGCATCAGGCCGCCGGCGATGCATTTGCCGTGGACTTCCGCAATCGTCGGCTTGGCCAGATTGCGCCAGCGCCGGGTGATCTGCAGATAGATCTCCTGCTCGCGCGCGAAGCGGCCATGGGCGTTGGGCTCGGCGAACCCGCCCCAGCTTCCGACCGGCGGAAAATCGACGCCTGCGGCGTTCTTCCCGGTCGGGCGCAGATCGTGGCAGGCCGAGAAATGCGGACCGTGGCCCGCGAGGATGATGACCTTGACCGCATCGTCCTGCACCGCGGAATCGAAGGCGGCGTTGAGGTCGTAGGTCATCTGCAGGTTTTGCGCGTTGCGCGCCTCGGGCCGGTTCATCACGATCCGCGCAATGCGCGGCTCCGGCCGTTCGACGACGATGGTCTCGTAGGCGGTCTCGTGCAGGGTCATTGGGCGGCGTTTCCTCTTTTTCGCCATGTTGACTATTTCAGCGAATGATAGGCAAGGGCGATCCGGCGCAAAATTGTCGCGAGACGCGGCTTTTCGTCTGCATACCTGGCGGGATGGTTCTGATAGGTTGCGGCAAATTTGAAACCGGGAGATTTCGATGCGCAGATTTTGGACCGTGCTGGCGGCGCTGGCGACGCTGAGCCTGACCAATTGCGGCTATAACGCGATCCAGACCAATGACGAGCAGGTCAAGTCGGCCTGGTCCGAGGTGCTGAACCAGTACCAGCGCCGCGCCGATCTGGTGCCCAATCTCGTCAATTCGGTGAAGGGTTTCGCGCAGCAGGAAAAGGACGTATTGCTCGGCGTGACCAACGCCCGCGCCAAGGTCGGCAGCATCCAGGCGACGCCGGAACTCATCAACGATCCCGGCGCGTTCGCGAAATTCCAGGCTGCCCAGGGTGAACTGACCAGCGCGCTGTCGAAGCTCTTGGTGGTGACCGAGAACTATCCGCAGCTCAAGTCGGACGCGCTGTTTCATGACCTGATGGCGCAGCTCGAAGGCACCGAAAACCGCATCACGGTGGCGCGCAATCGCTACATCAAGGCGGTACAGAATTATAATGTCGGCATCCGCACCTTTCCGAACAATCTGACGGCGATGGCGTTCGGCTACAAGGAAAAGGCCAATTTCACGGTCGACAATGAGAAGGAAATTTCCACTGCGCCGAAGGTGGATTTCAATCCGACGCCGGCGCCGACAAAATAGTTCGACAACCGGAATCGACCATCCTGATGAACGCTGCAAGAGCCTCCCTGCTTGCGCTGCTCGTGTGCTTGGCCTTCGCGGCCTTCGCCGACGTCGCGGTGCCGCCGCTGACGGGGCGGGTGGTCGACCAGACCGGCACGCTGTCCTCAGGCGACGTCGCTTCGCTGACCCAGACGCTGCGAGCGCTGGAGCTCAGGAAAGGCAGCCAGGTCGCGGTGCTGATCGTGCCGACCACGCAGCCCGAAACCATCGAGCAATATTCGATCCGGGTCGCCGAAGCCTGGAAGATCGGGCGCAAGAAGATCGACGACGGCGCGCTCTTGGTGGTCGCCAAGAACGACCGCAAGCTTCGCATCGAGGTCGGCTACGGTCTCGAAGGCGCGCTCAACGACGTCACCGCCAAGCGCATCATCGATGAAATCATCACGCCGAAATTCAGGAGCGGCGATTTCGTCGGCGGCATTTCCGAAGGCGTCGATCGGATCATTGGCGTCATCGACGGCGAGCCGTTGCCGGCGCCACCGCCGGCGGCGCCGAGGCATACCGAACCCGATTCCGCCCTTTACCAGTTCCTCAATCCCCTGAATCCGTTCACCATCATCTTCATCCTGCTGCTCGGCGGAATATTCCGCCGGGTATTCGGCCGGCTGTTCGGCTCGCTGGCGAGCGGCGGGCTTATCGGGCTCTTGGTGTGGTTCGTTTTCGGATCGCTGATCCTCTCGGCGCTTGCCGGCATCGTCGCGTCGGTGTTCACGATGTTCAGCGACGCCATCACCGCGCCGTCGCCGGCCGGTCACGGCAGGGG
>JBAUUA010000372.1:0-2866 GCA_049582465.1 Bradyrhizobium sp.
GCCCGGCGCGGCGCAGAGGTCGGCGATGGATTTGCCGGCGACGTCGCCGAACAGGCGGGCCGGCAGCGCCGCGGCGGCATCCTGCACCCACCAATGGCCCTCGGCGAAGCCCGGCAGCATCTTCACCGAGCCCTGCAGCAGCGTGCGCACGGTGCCGGTCGGCAGCGTTTCGCCGTGCAGGCGGCTCGCCCACTGCTCGGGATCGGATTTCACGGTGATGTCGAGCGACGGCTCGTGGCTGATCGCAAGCGCGATGTCGCGCGCGACGGTCTCGCCGTAATGCGCGATCCAGCGCGCCAGCAGCCATTCGGGAATATCCAGCGTCTTCGCCTTGACCTCATCGATCAGCGGCTGTCCCTCGCGCGCGCAGCGGCGCAGCACCGCGTTGACGAGGCCGGCATATTTCGCGGCCCGCCGGTCCGACTGCACCAGCCGCACCGACAGATCGACCGCGGCATGGTCGGGAACGTCCATCCAGAGAATCTGCGCGGCGCCGATCAGCAGTGCGCTCTGCGCGCGCGGCGCGTCGGTGGGAACGCCGCGATCGAGCAGCCGCGACAACAGATGGCCGAGCGTGCCGAGGCGGCGCAGGATGGTCGCCACCAGCCGCCGCATCAGCGCGCGGTCGCGATCGGATAATGTCTTCAGTCCGGGATGCGCCGCCGCGCCCTCAAGCTGCTCGTCCAGCGTGCGGTGCTTATGCAGCACGCCGTCGAGAATATCCGCAGCGATCCGCCGCGCCGCCAGACCAGGCACCTCGGATGGCAGGGCGAATCGTTGAGGAGGCATGGAGCGGTAATATCTCGAAAGAATCGGGTAGCGCGCAGCGTTTCAGCTTATGCGGCGGGAAGGAAATCACTTTTGCCACCCGAATATGCCAAATATAAGAATCGCCCTATCGAATTCGGTGCTGCCGCACCATCTTTATGCGGGAAGCTTGAACGACGTGCGGTATTGCCGCGGCTGGAAATCGAGAGATGACCGACGATCCCACACTGCCTGACGCCGCCGCCCCGGCGGGAGAACGCAAGAAGCTGACGCCGGCGGCGCTGCGCGCGCTGGCCGAAGCCGAAGCGCGCCGCAAACAAGCCGAGGCGAATGCAAAGCCGAGGCCTGCGGAGTTCCAGGGTCCGAAGGGCCCGGAGCCGACCCGCTATGGCGACTGGGAGACCAAGGGTATCGCCTCGGATTTTTGAGAGCGGCGAAGGTTGCTGTTAGTGCGTCACCACCACTGGCGTGCCGACGGAGACGCGCTTGTAGAGATCGGTGATGTCGGGGTTCAGCATCCGGATGCAGCCGTAGGAGACAAAACCACCGACCGAACCCGGCACATTGGTGCCGTGGATGGCGTATTCGCCGCCGGCCAGCGTCATCGCCGCGACGCCCATCGGATTTGACGGCGAGCCGCCGGGAATCACGTCCGGGATCGACGGCTTGTCGCGCTTGACTTCCGCCGGCGGTGCCCAGGCAGGATGAAGATATTTGCCGTCGATGCGGGTGACGCCGGCCCATTGCTTGCCGGCCTTGCCGACGCCGACGGGATAGCGCACGGCGTGGTCCTGATCGACCACCAGATAGAGCCGGCGCTCGCTGGTCTTCACCACGATCGTCCCCGGCGAATAGTCGCCGCGGAAGCCGACCACATCCGGCCGCGCCTGCGCCGTGCCCGACATCAAGATCCCCGCCCCGATGGTGGCTGCCAGCGCCACCGCAATCCTCATCGACATCAATCTCTCCGCTCTCATCTCGGTCACCCAACGGGCGTGAAATTCGATGCAAATCCGCAAAACGCAGGATCTGCCCACGCATTTTTAACCGCGCGCGTTAACCGGATGGTTTCCACGAGCGCCCCGCCGGGCACCCAGCGGAGCCAAAAAAAGAATGTTGGAAACAAAGTAAATGCCTTGAAAACAACACTCGCCAGGAAAGCGTCGGCGTCGGCCGGCTTGCCCCTGACAAGTGCGTGAGTGCGATGGCCGCCAGAGCGAATTTTTGAGGGGAATCCCACCGCTGCGGAAGTCCGCTCCCTCGCCCCGCTCTTAGCGGGGAGAGGGTTGGGGTGAGGGGCTGTCTCCGCAAATTCTGACGCAGAAAAGCGCGCGGAGAATCCCCCCACCCGGCGCAAAGACGCCGAACTCTCCCCGCAGGCGGGGCGAGGTGAAGAAGCGCGCGCGGCTTACGCCGACGCGTCCTTCTTGTTCTGTCGGTGCTCGACGAGATCGTCGACCACGGCGGGATCCGCCAGGGTCGAGGTGTCCCCGAGGCTGCCCGGCTCGTCTTCGGCGATCTTGCGCAGGATGCGGCGCATGATCTTGCCGGAGCGGGTTTTCGGCAGGCCCGGTGCGAACTGGATCTGGTCGGGGGAAGCGATCGGACCGATGTCCTTGCGCACCCATGCCACCAGTTCTTTCCGCAGTTCCTCGCTCGGCTCGGTGCCGGCCATCAGCGTCACGTAGGCGTAGATGCCCTGACCCTTGATGTCGTGGGGATAGCCGACCACGGCGGCTTCCGACACCAGCGCATGCGCCACCAGCGAGCTTTCGACTTCCGCAGTGCCCATGCGGTGGCCGGAGACGTTGATGACGTCATCGACGCGCCCGGTGATCCAGTAATAGCCGTCGGCGTCGCGCCGGCAGCCGTCGCCGGTAAAATATTTTCCCTTGTAGGTCGAAAAATAGGTTTGTTCGAAGCGGGCGTGATCGCCATAGACGGTGCGCATCTGGCCGGGCCAAATGCGCACCGTGTACGGCGATCACAAGCGCTTCATCGAAACTTACTTCGCGACCTATCCCGGGAAATATTTCACCGGCGACGGCTGCCGGCGCGACGCCGACGGCTATTACTGGATCACCGGACGGGTCGACGA
>JBAUUA010000373.1:0-2954 GCA_049582465.1 Bradyrhizobium sp.
GCCGAAGTCGAACAGGCGGCGCAGCTCGCGCAAATCGATCCGTTCATCCGGATGTCGCCCAAGGGGTACGAGACGCAAGTCGGCGAGCGCGGCCTGAAACTGTCGGGCGGCGAGAAGCAGCGTGTCGCGATCGCGCGCACCGTGCTCAAGGCGCCGCCGATCCTGGTGCTCGACGAGGCGACCTCGGCGCTCGACAGCCATACCGAACATGAAATTCAGGAAGCGCTGGAGCGGGTATCGCGCAACCGCACGTCGCTCGTGATCGCGCACCGGCTGTCCACGATCGTCGGCGCCGACGAAATCATCGTGCTCGATCAGGGCCGCATCGCCGAGCGCGGAACCCACGCGCAGCTTTTGGCAACCGGCGGACTTTATGCCAGTATGTGGAACCGGCAGCGAGAGGCCCAGGAGGCGCGCGAGAAGCTCGCACGAATCTCCGACGAGAACGAAGCGCCTAACCGCGAGCCGCCGCCGGTCGACGACGTGCTGGTGACGCCGGCCGCCGCGGAATAACTGAAACGCAATTGCTTCTCCCGACACGGGAGAAGGCAGAAATGACAGTGAAACCTGAATGTCCATCGCCAATTCCATCCGCGCGCAAATTCCGCCGATCCATCCGGAGGGTTATCCGTTCATCGGCGGCTTTGCGCTGGTCAGCCTGATCCTGTTCTGGATCTGGTCGCCGCTGGGCTGGATCGGCACGGTGCTGACGCTCTGGTGCGCGCTGTTCTTCCGCGATCCAATTCGGGTGACGCCGGTGCGCGAAGGCATCGTGGTGGCGCCCGCCGACGGGCGCGTCTCGATGATCACGCAGGTGCTGCCGCCGGCCGAGCTCGGCCTCGGCGACCGGCCGCTGCCGCGGATCTCGATCTTCATGAGCGTGTTCAACTGCCATGTGAACCGCAGTCCGGTGGCAGGCAGGATCGATCGCATCGCCTATCGGCCGGGTACCTTCATCAATGCCGAGCTGGACAAGGCGAGCGAGGACAATGAGCGCAATTCCCTTGTGATCTCCACGCCCCAGGGGCGCATCGGCGTGGTCCAGATCGCCGGCCTGGTGGCGCGGCGGATCGTGTCGTTCGTGCGCGAAGGGCAGTCGATCGGGGCCGGCGAGCGGTTCGGGCTGATCCGTTTCGGCTCGCGCCTCGACGTCTACCTGCCGGAAGGCACCAAATCGCTGGTTTCCGAGGGACAGACCGCGATCGCCGGGGAGACCATTCTGGCCGATTTGCGGGTCAACGATAGCGGCCGGACGTTCCGGGCCGATTAACCACGGCCGCACTGAGCCGCCCGGCCGGCCCGATGGCGGAATGGGCCGGCGCTTGCTATATATAGTCGAGCCATGCAGATGCCGTTCGATCCCAACACCCCGGAGATGCGCCGCCGCCGGTTTCGCCCGATCCCGGTGCGGATGCTGGTGCCCAATTTCATCACCTTGCTCGCGATCTGTGCGGGCCTGACCGCGATCCGCCTGTCCACGGAAGGGCGGATGGAATTGGCGGTGGCGGCGATCGTGTTCGCCGCCGTGCTCGATGGCATCGACGGCCGTGTCGCCCGCATGATCAAGGGCCAGTCGAAATTCGGGGCAGAACTCGACAGTCTCGCGGATTTCGTCAATTTCGGCGTCGCGCCGGGCCTCATTCTGTACTTCTGGCAATTGCACGAATTGCACAATGGCGGCTGGATCGCTGCGATGGTGTTCGCCATCAGCGGCGGCCTGAGATTGGCGCGTTTCAACGCGACCATGGAAGATCCCAACAAGCCTGCATTTGCAGCGAACTATTTCACCGGTGTTCCCGCGCCGATGGGCGCGATCGCGGTGCTGCTCCCGATCTATCTGGCGTTCCTCGGCCTGCCCAAACCGCCGGTCGTGCTGACCGCCGTCTACACGCTGCTGATCGGCTTCCTGATGGTCTCGCGCCTGCCGGTGTTCTCGGGCAAGACCGTGCGCATGCGCGTGCCGCCGGAAATGGTGCTGCCGGTTTTTGTCTCGGTGGTGTTCTTCATCGCGCTGCTGATCAGCTATCCCTGGTACATCCTGTCGGCGGGGTCGGTGCTGTACCTGTTGAGCCTGCCGGCCGGGTGGAAGTCCTATCGCGACCATGCGCGCAAGGCCGCCGCCGGTTCAGCGGCGACAGCCCCCGCCAACGTCGCTTCGACCGCTTCTGCGTCGCCTTTCGCGCCGGCGGTTTCAGAAGCAGACGAGGAAGAACGCCCGACGCGGCTGAACTGAGCAGCCTTCGCCCGGCGACGACGACATCAGGCTTTGGCTCGAAACCGCCCCGGATATCTGCCATGAGCGAAGGCCGAGTTGGGTTCGACCCCGAACTCGGCTATAGGCTTGCCGATGCACGGCCGGCATGATCTGGCCGGCCCCCAAAAATTCTGGAGAAACGCCGTGACGGATTCCGCAAAAGCGCCGCTGCCCGCTTCGCTTCTCGAAGCGCTCGGGCGCTACGATACGCCGACGATCTGCAACGCCATGGAAATCGTCGCGCCGGAACGCCGCCTGATCGGCTACACCACCAAACCGCTGGTGTGTCCGTTCCCCGATCTGCCGCCGATGGTCGGCTATGCCCGCACCGTGACGATCCGCTCCGTGCTGCAATCCGGCCTTCCGGCGGCCGAGCAAGCCCGACGGCGCATCGCCTATTATGAATATGTCGGCACCGGCTTTGGCCCGCGCATCACCGTGATCCAGGATATCGACGGGGCGGATGCGGGATATGGCGCCTTCTGGGGCGAGGTGCAGAGCTCCGTGCACAAGGCGCTCGGCTGCCTCGGCGTCGTCACCGACGGATCGATCCGCGACATCCCGCAATGGGCGCCGGGTTTCCAGGCGCTCGCGGGATCGATCGGACCGTCGCACGCCTGGGTTCACGCCGAAAGCTTCGGCGGCGAAGTGCGCGTTGCCGGCATGACGGTGCGCTCCGACGATCTCATTCACGCCGACC
>JBAUUA010000374.1:0-8479 GCA_049582465.1 Bradyrhizobium sp.
GTTTAGAACCCTGGCGTCGGGCAGTACCACCGCGACCGTCGGAATCGCCTGCTCGTCGGTCCATTCGCGTAATTTGGCGCTCGAATCCTCGCGCGCCCGGATGCCCGTGACCACCACCAGCACCGCGGCGATCCCCGCAACGACCCCGAAAATGCCCAACTTCCGGCGAGAGACCGGCGAGTTCTGTTCAGTGGGCATGCGGAGTCTCCGGAACGGCGGCTGCTTTGGCGCCTTGCTTCTTGTGTACCATACTAAAAACCACGGGAACAAACATCAGGGTAGCCACGGTGGCGAAGATCAGGCCCCCGACCACCGCACGGCCGAGCGGAGCGTTCTGCTCGCCGCCCTCGCCGAGCGCCAGCGCCATCGGCAGCATGCCGATGATCATCGCCAGCGCGGTCATCAGGACCGGCCGGAAGCGCACGAAACCGGCCTCGATGGCGGCCGCAATCGGATCGCCCAGTTCCTCGTAGCGCTCGCGCGCAAAGGAGATCACCAGCACGCTGTTGGCGGTGGCGACGCCCATGCACATGATGGCGCCCGTCAGCGCCGGAACCGACAGCGTGGTCTGGGTCGTGAACAGCATCCAGACGATCCCGGCCAGCGCCGACGGCAGCGCGGTGACGATCACGAACGGGTCGGACCAGGACTGGAAGTTGACCACGATCAAGAGGTAGATCAGTACGATCGCGGCCAGCAGCCCGAACAGCAACCCGGAAAACGCGCTGTTCATGGTCTGCACCTGTCCGAGCAGAACCACCGAGGAGCCTTTCGGCACGTCCTTCTCGGTATCGGCAACGACCGCCTTGACGTCGGCGGCGACAGCCCCGAGGTCGCGTCCCTGCGGCGTCGCGTAGATCTGCACCATCGACTGAATGTCGTATTGGGAGACCACCGCGCTCGAGGTCGAGCGCGTGATGTTGGCGATGCCGCCGAGGATCGGCGGCGTGGCGGTGGAGCCCGCGGTGATCGGCAGGGTCTCCAGCGCGCTCAATGAATCGATCTTGTATTGCGGCGTCTGCATCACGATCGAATAGGACACGCCATTGTCCGGATTGAGGTAGTAGGTCGGCGCCACCTGCGCGCTGCCAGCCAGATTGACGACCAGGCTGTTGGTGACGTCGCGCTCGGTCAAGCCGACATATTGCGCACGGGTGCGGTCGACATCGATATTGAAGGTCGGATTGTTGGGCGATTGCTGGATGCGCGCATCCGCGATGCCCGGTATCCGGCGAATCCGGCTCAGCAATTGATTGGCGTAGGCGAAATTCGCGCTCACATTGGCGCCGCGGATCTGCAGGTCGATCGGCGCCGGCGCGCCGAAATTCAGGATCTGGCTGACAATGTCAGCCGGGAGGAACGCAAACGTCAGGCCGGGAAAGGCGCGCGGCAGTTGCTCGCGAAGCGCCTGCACATATTCCGCGGTCGGCCGGTGACCCTCCTTCAGCTTGATCTGGATATCGCCGTCCTGGGTACCGACCACGCCGGTGTTGTTGTAGGTCAGGTTGATGCCGGAGATCGGCATGCCGATGTTGTCGGCGAGGGTCTCGATTTCGGACGGCGGGATGATCTTGCGGATTGCCTTCTGCACGTCGGCGAATTGATTGGCGCTTTCCTCGACCCGGGTGCCAACCTGGGTGCGCACATGCATCAGGATCGAGCCGGCATCGACCGACGGAAAGAAATTCCGCCCGAGAAACGGCACCAGCAGAAAGGAAGCCGCGACCAGCCCCAGGAACCCGATCACGAAAAGCGGCCGCCGCCGCATCGCCAGCGTCAGCAGGTCGCGGTAGCGGCCGCGGATGCGCTCGAACCGCGCCTCGAAGCCGCGCTGGAATTTGACCAGCGGGTTGCGCGTGGGCAGCGGCTCGCCGTCGTGATGGGTATGCGGCTGCAGCAGATATTTCGCCATGGTCGGCACCAGGGTGCGCGACAGGATGAACGACCAGATCATGGCGAACATCACGGCTTCGGCCATCGGCACGAACAGAAAGCGCGCCACACCGGTCAGGAAGAACATCGGCACGAACACGATGCAGATGCACAGCAGCGATACGAAGGCCGGCGTCACGATCTGGTTGGCGCCGTCCATGATCGAGATTTCGACGCCCTTGCCGTGCTCCAGATGCCAGTTGATATTCTCGATGGTAACGGTGGCGTCGTCGACCAGGATGCCGACCGCGAGCGCAAGACCGCCGAGCGTCATGATGTTGAGGGTCTCGCCGATCGCCGACAGCATGATGATCGCCCCCAGCACCGACAGCGGAATCGACACCGCGATGATGACGGTCGAACGCCAGCTTCCCAGGAACAGCAGGATCATCACGCTGGTCAGAAGCGCGGCAATGACGCCTTCGAAGGCGACGCCGGTGATGGCGCCGCGCACGAACAGCGACTGGTCGCCGATGAAGCCGATCTTGAGCGCGTCGGGCAGCTGGTCCTTGACGTCGATGACCTTCTGCTTGATGCCTGCGATGATGTCCAGCGTCGAGGTCGAGCCCGCCTTCAGCACCATCATCAGCACGGAGCGGTTGCCGTCGACATGGACGATATTGGTCTGCGGCGGATTGCCGTCGCGCACGCTGGCGACGTCGCGGACATAGACCATCGCGCCGTTCACGGTCTTGATCGGAAGACCGCCGAGGTCTTCCATCTTCAAGGGCGAGTTGTTGAGCTGGATGTTGTATTCGAAGGCGCCGATCTTCTGGGTTCCGACCGGCGTGATCAGATTTTGTGCAGCGAGCGCATTGGCAACGTCCTGCCCCGACAATCCCCGCGCCTGCAACGCCTGGGGATTGAGATCGATCTGCACCTGGCGCTGCTTGCCGCCGAACGGATAGGGGATCGCGGCGCCGGGCACCGTGACCAGCGGCGTGCGCAGCTGGTTGATGCCGATATCGGCGAGGTTCTGCTCGGTAAGCCCTTCGCCGGACAGGGCGACCTGGATGATCGGAACCGTGGAGGCGCTGTAGTTCAGGATCAGAGGCGGCGTGGCGCCGGGCGGCATCTGTTTGATCAGGGTCTGCGAAATCGCGGTGACCTGGGCGTTGGCGGTACGGATATCGACATTCGGCTGGAAGAAGATCTTGACGATGCCGAAGCCGTTATAGGAGTTGGCGACGATATGCTCGATATCGTTGACCGTGGTCGTCAGCGCCCGCTGGAACGGCGTGGTGATGCGTCCGGCCATCTGATCCGGCGGCAGGCCGGTATACTGCCAGACCACCCCGATGACGGGGATGCGGATATCCGGGAAAATGTCGGTCGGGGTGCGTAGCGCGGCGAGCGGCCCGATAATCAACAGAAGCAGCGCGAGCACGATAAACGTATACGGCCGGTTCAGCGCGATGCGCACCAGTGCGATCATAAAACGGGGGGCCCCAGGTCAGGTGGAAGGGCGGGAACCGCCCTCCAAAAGCTTATTCGTTGACCCAGATCTACCCGAACCACGGCAAATAGCCAATGTCGGGCGCGCTTTCCGCCTTCACATCCTCGACAGCCGGACGCCGGCGTTCCCCGCCGCCGCCGCCCCAGCAGCCGGCCGACCGGAGCCGCTGACTCATCAAGCCGCCCTTACCGAATTGAGGAACTTGCCGACCTCGAGCTTGAGGCGGTTGCTGTCGCCCGACAGCGACTGCGCCGCCGAGAGCACCTGCGACGAAGCCGAGCCGGTCTCCGTAGCGCCGCGCTGCACGTCGGTGATGTTGGAGGAGACCTGCTGGGTGCCGTGCGCGGCCTGCTGGACGTTGCGGGCGATCTCCTGGGTCGCCGCGCCCTGCTCTTCCACGGCTGCCGCGATGGTCGATGAGATCTCCGACAGCTTTTCGATGGTGCCGCTGATCTCCTTGATCGCTCCCACCGACTCCTGCGTCGCCGCCTGGATCCCGCTGATCTGCTGGCCGATCTCGCCGGTCGCCTTGGCGGTCTGTTCGGCCAGTGCTTTGACTTCCGAGGCGACTACAGCAAAGCCCCGGCCCGCCTCGCCGGCGCGCGCTGCCTCGATGGTGGCGTTGAGCGCAAGCAGATTGGTCTGCCCTGCGATGGTGTTGATCAGTTCGACCACATCGCCGATCCGCGCCGCCGCCTTCGACAACTCGCCGACGCGGTCGTTGGTCTTGCGCGCCTGATCGACGGCCTCGCCGGCCATCCGCGCCGATTCCTGCACCTGGCGGCTGATCTCATTGACGGAGGAAGCCATTTCCTCAGTCGCGGACGCCACCGACTGCACATTGGTCGAGGCTTCTTCGGACGCCGCCGCGACCATCGTCGCAAGCTCCTCCGCGCGCTCCGCGGTCGAGGTTAGCGTACTGGCGGAGGCTTCGAGTTCGGTCGAGGCCGATGAGACCGTTTCGACGATCTCGCCGACGGCGGATTCGAAATCATCCGCCATCTTGATCATGTCCGCCTTGCGTTGCCCGGCGGCGAGCTGATCCTGCGTCGCCTTGGCTTCGGCCTCCTCACGCGCCTTCTGCTCGGCGTTCTCGCGGATGACGGTCACGGTCTTGGCGAGGTCGCCGATTTCGTCGCCACGATCCGCGCCGGGAATGGCGATATCGAGCTTGCCGGCGGCCATCTGGCCCAGCGCACCATTGAGGCGCGTCATCGGGCGCGCGATCCCCAGGAAGGAAAACAGTACCGATCCGACGATGGCAATCACCACCACGATCGCCATCGCCATGTTGATCCAGTGGGCCCTGGCGGTCTCGAAGGCGACTTCGTCCCTCGAGATTTTCGCGTTCTTCTGCGCATTCGAAACCGCGCCTTCCATCAATTCGCTGGACTCGGCGACGACTTTCAGGGTGCGATTCGTGAGAATATCGGCCTTCAATTCCTCGGCTTTGACGGTTTCATCGTTGGCAGCCACGTAGCGTGTGACGATCGACTTCATCGCGTCGGTGCCATTCCTGAATGCCTTGTCGTCGGACAGGCCGCGTATCCGGCCCAGAACCTCCTCCAGCGCCGTCTTGTTAAGCGCGATCGTCTTCTTCTGACTCTCCTCCCCGGTGGCGCTGAAACGCCAGATCGCGGAGCGCAGTGCCTTGACCTTGCCGTCAGCCTGATACAGCAGCAGCTCGGCATCCTTGCGATTGGGCAGTTCAGCAAATGCGGGGGAAGCCAATTGGCTCTCGAAGGCCTTTTCCCACTCGGTCGAGATCGCCGTTCGTTTGTCGATCAGCGTCAATAAATTGGTCTGCGCCCTGGCGAGATCCTCCACGCCGGCGCTGTAGCTGTCATCAGCGACTTGATCTTTTGCAGCCGCTCCCTGGTCTCCGGCTTTTGCGCGCTGGCAAGTGCCGCATCGATATCCCTGGTTCCAGCCGCCTCGTACTGGCGCACCTCGACGACGCTCTTGTCGACCTCTTCCGTCGTCCTTGCCAGCCTGGTGGCACGACCGGCCAGTTGCAGCATCCGCATGTCCAGATGCGCGGTGAGCGTGCTGTCGGCGACGCGCTGGGATCGGCCAGCGCGATCGTTCGCTCCCGCCACGATGGATTCCGTCACCGTCTGGTTGGCGACCATGCCGATCGACAGCAATACGCCGACCGCACCCGCGAGACCCAATTTGTAGCCGATGCGATTGAGCCTGACCATTTCGCCGCGCCTTCCGATTGTTACGGATTCAAATGATGGCGGGCGACACGTCAAATCCAACGAACAACGAGCGCCCTTGCAGTCAAGCAATAGCGTTCGCAGCGTTAGCTCACGTTAATTTCGGCGGCCGTGGAACTACGGGTCATCGCGCCGCATTTTTCGCAGCGGCTCAACGGGCCGAGGTCGATGACCTACGGCCGTTGGATTTGGCGGAGGCGGCCCCGGTCGCTCAGGCGGCGCGTACCGCGCTGAGGAACTTGCCGACCTCGAGCTTGAGGCGGTTGCTGTCGCCGGAGAGCGACTTCGCCGCCGACAGCACCTGCGATGAAGCCATGCCGGTCTCGCTGGCGCCACGCTGCACGTCGGCGATGTTGGAGGAGACCTGCACGGTGCCGTGGGCAGCCTGCTGCACGTTGCGGGAGATTTCATGGGTCGCCGCGCCCTGCTCCTCCACCGCGGCCGCGATGGTCGAGGAAATCTCCGACAGCTTTTCGATGGTGCCGCTGATCTCCTTGATCGCACCGACCGATTCCTGGGTCGCCGCCTGGATGCTGGTAATCTGCTGGCCGATCTCGCCGGTGGCCTTCGCGGTCTGCTCGGCCAGCGCCTTCACTTCGGATGCGACGACGGCGAAGCCTCGCCCCGCCTCGCCGGCGCGCGCGGCCTCGATGGTGGCGTTGAGCGCCAAGAGGTTGGTCTGGCCCGCGATGGTGTTGATCAGCTCGACGACGTCGCCGATGCGCGTCGCCGCCTTCGACAGCTCGCTGACGCGATCGGTGGTGGTGCGGGCCTGGCCGACGGCATCGCCGGCCATCCGCGCCGATTCCTGCACCTGGCGGCTGATCTCGTTGACGGAGGAGGCCATTTCCTCGGTGGCGGAGGCCACCGACTGCACGTTGGTGGAGGCCTCTTCGGAGGCGGCCGCGACCGCGGTGGTCAAGGTCTGCGAGCGTTCGGCGGTGGCGGTCAGCGTGCCGGCCGATGCTTCAAGCTGCGTCGAAGCGGAGGAGACGGTCTCGACGATCTCGCCGATCATCGATTCGAAGTCGCGGGTGATGCCGTCGACCCGGCGGCCGCGCTCGATCTTGGCTTCCGCGTCGCGCGCCGCCGCCTCGTCCGCGGCCTTCTTCGCGATCAACGCTTCCTTGAAAACCTGCAGCACGTCCGCCATGGCGCCGATCTCGGTCTTCTCGCCCCGATGCGGCACCTGCGCGGCCAGATCCCCCTGACCGAGTGCCTGCATCGGCTTGACGATGGAAGCGATGCCGCTGGAGACGTCTCGGATCAAATAGATGCCGACGCCGACACCGACGACGACGGCGACGGCGAGGATGACGGCGAGCAGCGCGAAAGCAAAGGTGTAGTTGTCCGCCGCATCGGTGGCTGCCTTGTCGGCGCCGGTATTGTTGAGATCGATATCCTTCTTGAGGACCTCATCCGCCTGGAGGCTGAGTTTGTTGACCGTCTTGGTATTCAATTCATGGGCGTCGTGGGGAATTTTTCCGGCGTCCTTGCGGGACAGCGCCATCACCTCCTGGGTGCCCTTCCTGTATTCGTCCCAGATTTTCGACCATTCGGTGTAAAATGCGCGTTCCTCGGGAGAGGTAATCATCGGCTCATAGGTCTGGCGGATCTTGGTGTTGCTCTCGACCACCGTGGCCAGGGTCTTCTCCGCCGCTTGCTTTTCCTCGAGCGTCTCCGCCAGCATGTGCTCCCGGATCACGTTGCGGTAGGTGATGACGCCGGCGCGCAAATCGCCGAGCACACGGACGCTCGGCAGCCAGTTGGTGTTGATGTCCACCGTGCTCGCGTTGAGCGACCGCATGTTCTTGACCGCCAGCAGGCCCATGCCTGTCAGCGCCAGAAGCAGGAAGGCGACGACAGCCGTGATCTTGGCACGGATGGAGTATTGGGCGAGCATGGTTGCGGTCTCTCGGTTTGAAGTAATGCGGGCGATGCTAATGACTATCAAGACCGGAGCTTGCTTCGTTTACGTTAACCTCTCTCCGTACGACTACTGAAAGTCGCGGCACAAACCGAGTGGCCCGGCACAGTTCCGAGCAAAGCGGTCGCTCAGCGCATCAGCTTGAGCGCATCGGAAAAGAATTCCGGACCACCGAAGTTGCCGGACTTCAGTGCCAGCAGCATCGCGCCGTCGCTTTTGCCGACGGCGCGCAAAACCGGCACTCCCGCAGCGATTTCCGCGCCTATCAGGAAGCCAGGAATCCCCAGGCGATCCACCACCGCGCCGGAGGTTTCGCCCCCGGCAACGACCAATCGCCGCACGCCCGATCGCACCAAACCTTCGGCGATGTCGGCCATCGCTTGCTCGATGGCATGTCCAGCTGCATCGCGGCCATGACGTGCCTGCAGGGCTGCGACCTGATCCGGCGTCGCACTGGACGCGATCAGGACCGGACCGTCCTTGAGCCGGTCCCTGGCCCAAGCCAGCGCGCGCCGCGCTTCGTCCTTGCCCCTGACAACCTGATCGGGAGCGAGATGCAGCACCGGCATCAAGGATTCGGCGCTCGCGATCTGCCGCAGCGTGGCCTGCGAGCAACTGCCGGCGAGGCAGGCCGCCGGACCGCCGACCGGAGCGTCCGGAATCGCGTCCTCCGCGGTCGATTTGACCCGGCCCGAGGCGACCAACGCGCGGGCGAGACCGAGCCCGAGGCCGGATGCGCCGACGGAGACGCGATGATCCAGCGCGACCTGGCCGATCGTCTCCAGGTCGCGTTCGAACACCGCATCCGCAATCGCCGCGCCGATGCCTTTCCTTGCAAGATCGGCGAGATGCGCGCGGACCGCATCCGAGCCGCGTGCGATGTCGGCGAGAGCGACGAGCCCGACCCTGGTCTGGCTCTGGCGCGCCAGCACCCGCACCAGA
>JBAUUA010000375.1:0-2670 GCA_049582465.1 Bradyrhizobium sp.
GTGCCGCAACGGGCCAGTGTTCGGGTGTCACTACGAAATCGAGGCGCATTAAGATGCCGTTAACCACGTCCTGATCTTAATGATGGCATGTCGCGGGCCGGATCGTGGCCGAGCGGCAACCAGAGAGACGAGCTAGACATGGGCACCATCATTGAATTCCCGGCGGATGCGGCATCGCGGCGGCTGGGCTCAACCATGGATGGCGCGCCTCGCGAAGGCATGGGAACCATCCTGATCCTGCCGGTGGTCCGGATCGAACGCGAACCCGACGAAACCAGCGGGGGGCGCGGACCGGAAGAGGGTACGGCGCCGGGCCGCCGTCGCCGCCGCCGCTGAAATCAGGGACATTTCGACATGCCGGCGACGCGCTTTCCGATCCGGACAAGCCGACCGAGCCGGCGCTCATCGGCGGCGCTGGCGCTGCTTCTGGCGACCTTTGCACTCAGCGGCTGCAGCGGTGGCGATTTCGGCCGCACGCGACAGGATTTTCTCAACGACGACATGCATCGCTGGATCGGCGGCGAGGTGACGGGAAGCCTTGGCCTCAAGGCCTCGCAATTCCAGCTCACCGACAATGAACGCCAGCTGCGCGATCTCGCTTACCCCCTGATCGAGCCGCCGCATTCGCGTCCGGCCTGGCGGAGCGTGTTCGGCGAATACGCCGCGCTGCCCTCGCCATGGCGGCAGCAGGTGGCGTTCGACCGCACCGCCTATGGCCGCAGCCTGATCGACGAACCGCACCGCTCGCATTTCTCGCGCTATGCGCAGCTCACCGACGACGTGCGCGACGACATCACCCGGTTCGAGCCGTTCTTCGCCTCGGCGGTGCGCGTGATCGATCTCGACAGGAAGCGCAACGCGGCGATGGCCCAGATTTCCGCATTGTCGCCCCGCGAGCGTGCCGACGCGGTCGCGCGCATGCAGGAGAACAGCCTGATCGTGCAATGGGTGCAGCAATGCCTGGAGCGGAGGGTGTCGTCCTACCGCTGGGCGCTGGAACGGCTGGTGCTGCAGGCGCCCGACAACATGGCCGCGGACGCCGACCGCCTGATCGGCGAACTCGCAGCCCAAACCGCGAACCCGCCGGTCGCTGCGCAGCCCGTGGCCGGCGCCGCCGTGAGCGTGCGCGGCTGATTTTCGAAAGCGAATCAAGGATCGACTAGCGCTTCGCCGGCGGCGCTTCCGCCTGCTTGGCGGGGGCGTCGCTCTGCACCTTGCAACTCGAGGCGGCGAGGGAAGCTTGCGCCTGCGGCATCAAGCCGGGCTCGGGCGCCAGCGCCTTCAGCACGATCAGGCCGGTCGCGGTCGGGGAATCGATGATCAGCCGGTCGGCCGCCGTCACGTCCTCGTCCTCCGGCAATTCGGCGTGCTGGGCTTCCGTCATCAGATCGAGTTCGATCACCTTGCGGCCGGCGGAGCGGTCGTTGATGGCGTAATAGGCGACGTCGTTGCGGGTATAGAACGACACCGAGGTATAGGCCTGGCTGACCGGCACGGTCAGCTTGATCGAGCCGCTGGTGAGATCGTAACGGCAGACGGCCATCGCGAAGGCCGGGTCCATGAACGGCATCGGCTCGTTGTTGGGATCGGCCAAGGGGAGGGGCGTGACCGCGTTGAGTTTCGTCGCCGGCGCAAGACGGGCATAGGCGTCGTTGCTCGCGATCCGCGGCAACGCCAGCACGCTGACGAGGTGCACGATGCCGCCCAGCAGCACGCCCGCGATGATCGTGAACAGCACGCGGATCATGGGCATCCCACCGTCGCGATGGAAGGCATCGGCGCGTCGCGCTTCGATCGCGTCGCCACGCCGACCGGCGTATCGTAGAGCCGCAGCATCAGCGCATAACGCTCGATGCCGCCGGTGGGGAGCCAGTTTCCGGCGCGCGATCGCGACGCAATGCGGATCTCGAAGGCGCCATCGGAGCCGCGGATGATTTCCTGGCTGGTGAAGCCGTAGCGTTGCAGCGAATTGGCGACCAGGCGGCCCTTCTGGTCGTAGAGCGTCAGCGTCCAGAAGCGGGCCGCCGGCGTGACGCCGCTGACGACCACGTCGCAGCGCCCGTCGAGTGGCTTCTTGCGGTCGTCGGTCGTTGCCGAAAAGGCGACGCCGTCGCCGGTACCGATCGGCAGCTCGCCGCTGCGGGCGATGGTCGCGCGCGAATACGGATCGACGTCGGCGGTGCCGGTCCTGGGCCGGGCGGTCCAGGCG
The DNA here is from genome assembly GCA_049582465.1 of Bradyrhizobium sp. Lineage (GTDB taxonomy): Bacteria > Pseudomonadota > Alphaproteobacteria > Rhizobiales > Xanthobacteraceae > Bradyrhizobium. The sequence goes on from JBAUUA010000375.1 coordinate 2,210, forward strand.
CCGATCGTGAGCGTGCCCAGATCAGTGCCGCGCGTCGCGGTCATCCACGTCGCCCCGAGGCCGACGGCGGTGGCGATGATGAGCACCAGCAGGGTGATGAAGATCAGCCGCACGATCAGTTCTTGCGTGGCGCAGGCGTTGCCGCGTTGCCCGGCGCCGCCGCCGCGAAACTGTCCGGGAAGGCGACGGCGTTCGACGAAACCGGCTTGACCGGCTTTGGTGGCTCACCCGCGGTCTTGGCGGCGTCGTCGAGCATCCTTTCCACCTGCACCAGGATATCGGCGCCGCGCTTGGTCAGCACCGGCGGCGGCCCCGGCTTGATCTCCGGCGCCTTCGGCGCGCCATGGGCCGCCACAGACGGGGAGGCCGCGGGAGCAGGCAATTTCGTGCCCATGCCGACGCCGGCAAGCTCCTTGATCTCGACGCCCTGATGGGCGACCACCATGATGTCGTGCCAGGTC
>JBAUUA010000376.1:0-4962 GCA_049582465.1 Bradyrhizobium sp.
GGCCAGGAGGGTGCGTGTCGTCACGGTTCTCAACGAGAAGCGCCTCGATCGAAAACATTCCGCCGAGGAACTGTCGAAGAACCTGTCCCGGCACGGCATCGATGTCGTGCTCGACGGGGTCGATGCGAAGGGCCGGCCGATCGGCGCCGCCCTCGAAGCCTATGTCGCCTCCCACGGGGTGGATCTGCTCGTCATGGGGGCGTACGGGCACTCCCGCCTGCGGGAATTCGTGCTCGGCGGCGCGACCAACAGCCTGTTGTCAAAGCCGCCGCTGCCGATCCTGTTTTCGCATTGACGGCAGCGACGACAGCGGACCAGCCGGAGGCCATGCAAATGAACAATCCCATCGATCGCTACGGGTCAGGTCCCCGGTTCCTGCACTGGCTGACGGTCATCCTGGTCATGGTGGCGTGGACGCTCGGGACCTTCGGCGACGACCTGCCCAAGGGAGCCGCGCGCGATACGGGCCTTTTTGTCCACATTTCCGCGGGCTTGGTGATCCTGATGGCGCTCGTCGCACGGCTGGCCTGGCGGGCGGCCGAGCCGCCGCCGCCCGCCGAGCCGAACGAATTCGGCAGATGGCTCGGCGCCTTCGCCGACCCGGCGGCGCGTCTGGCGCATTACACGCTTTACGCGCTGCTGATTGCGGTTCCGATCGCCGGCATCGTGGCGCAGTTTGCCCGCGGCAACGCGCTGCCGCTGTTCGGGATCGCCGAAATTCCGTCGCCCTGGATCCGCGATCGCGCCTTCGCGCATAGCGTAACGGAGATCCATGAAATCCTCGCCAATGCGCTTGTGATCGTCGCCGGCTTTCACGCCGCCGCGGCGCTGGTTCATCACTTTGTCTTTCGCGACAATACGCTCGTTCGCATGCTTCCCGGCGGCAAGCCGTGAGCATCGGTGCGCGGTCTTAAGCGTTCAATGAAGCCTGATCTTTCGATGGAGGCCGCGGTGCCGCTGCGGCGGCGGCTCGGTCTGGCGTTGCTGGTGCTCTACGGCACCGGCATCACTGTGGGCGCCGGCATCTATGTCCTGATCGGCGCCGTCGCCGGTCATGCGGCGCTGTACGCACCGTGGTCATTCGTGGTCGCCGCCGCCGTCATGGCGCTGACGGTTGCCTCCTACGCCGAGCTTTCGACGCGCTTTCCCGTCAGCGCGGGAGAGGCCGCCTATGTCAGGGCCGCGTTCCAATCCCGCGTGCTCGCGACCGCGGTCGGCCTGTTGACGGTCGTGACCGGCGTGGTGTCCTCGGCCGCCGTGACGGTCGGGTCGGCTGGCTACATCCGGCAGTTCGTCGATTTGCCGCAAGGCGCGATCGTGGTGACCGTTATTGTCGCGCTCGCCGCAGTGGCGGCGTGGGGCATTCTGGAATCGGTCGTGCTGGCGAGCCTGTTCACGCTCGTGGAGGTGGGCGGCCTCGTCACCGTCATCCTCGCCGGCGTTCACGCCGACCTTCCCATCGCCGCGACCATCACCCGCTTGCCGCCGCTCGACGCCGCGGCCCTGTCCGGCATCGGTTTCGGCAGCCTGCTCGCGTTCTTTGCCTTCATCGGCTTCGAGGATCTGGCCAATGTCGTAGAGGAGGCGAAGGTTCCGCACCGCGACATCCCGCGAGCCATGGTGCTGACCCTTGGCATCTCGACGATCCTGTATGTCCTGGTGGCCGCCGTCGCCGTCAGTGCGGTGCCGGTCGAACGATTATCGTCGTCGTCGGCGCCGCTCAGCCTGGTCTTTCGCGAAGTCGCCGGCGTCAGTCCGGCGACCATCAGCGCGATCGCGATCGTGGCGACGCTGAACACGGTGCTTGCGCAGATGACGATGGCGGCGCGCGTCGTCTACGGGCTGGCGCGCGAGCGCGAGTTGCCGGCGATCTTTGCGCGGGTGAATCGCCGCACCGGCACGCCGCTGGTCGCTACCGCCTGTATCGCAGCGCTGGTGGTTCCGCTGGCGCTGCTCGTGCCGCTGACGCCGCTTGCGGAAGCAACCTCGCTGGTGACGCTGGCGGTGTTCGCGCTGGTCAATCTTGCCTTGCTGCGGCTGCGCTATCGCGCCGTGCGGTCGGACCATCCGCACGTCACCGTTCCGATCTGGATCCCCGCAATCGGATTTGTCACCTGCCTCGCCATGATGGCAGGCGCCTTGTTCAAGTGAGGGGCGGACTTAGTAGGGATGCTTGTTTCCGCCGAACATCTTCCGCAGGCGATCTTCGATATGGCCGCTGCTGGCGATGCCGACCATCGCCACATAGAAGGCGACCAGTCCTACCGCGAAATAAGCGACGACCTCGTGCATCTCGTCGATCCAGGTGGTGCCCCACAGCGTATGTGTCAGCAACATCAGGATCAGCGCACACAAGGGCAACGCCGCCAGGATCAAGAACACCGATGCGAGCGTCCTGGGAACCCGGTCTGCGTTTTGGAACAGCGTTCTAATTCCGCGCGCGTTGTAGACGGCAGGAGGAAATTGCGCATGATGCGGCCTGATGATGGCCCAAAAAATGCCGACGGCCACCAAGACGGCGATGGCATAGCCGATCATGACGTGCGTATGCGGATATTCCTCGCCTGTCGAATAGGCGATGACCAGCAGGACGAACAGCGCGATGCCCGATAGCCGGATCAACAAATCCCAGATCATATCCGGCCGCACAGGCGTCTCGGCTCTGATATCTTTCATGGGGCAGCCTCGTTGCAGATGGGCTGTTGTCTATAAGCTTCGGCGATCAAATTGGTTTGACCTGCATCAATTACGACCCCGCAGGCGGCGAGCGCCGACACCGGAATCAACCGAAGGCATGCGCCAGCGCACAGGCGGCCGCGGCGGCAAGCCCGCCCACCAGCTCCGAGGCTCCAGCGCGGAGCCCGGCTATTCAGAAGCAGGGATACCTGCGGCCGTTCTGGCCGATATAGGTCGCCGAGCCCTGCGCGCAGTAATTGGTCGCGGGGCCGTCGTAATAGGAGAAGGTGCCGGCCTGGGGTCCGGGCCCGTAATTGTGCAGGTAGCTGATGTCGTAGGGCAGCCCGTAGCGGTAGACATGGTAGTGGCGGTGGTGAGTCCGCGCCTGCGCCAGGCTAGGGGCCAGGAGCCCGGCCACTGCCAGGGCGGTGAGGAGGGCGGCGGCGAGCCTCGGGTGGGTCATCTGGATTCTCCGGCGGAAGGGGGCCTCGACAAGACATTTTAGGCGATCAGGGGTTCCCATCCAGTGGGGGAATGGGCGAGAAAGTAAGGCAATTTGGTCACAAAACCGGAATTTTTAGCCCGAATGGCATGCTTAACGAATTTCCAACACAGTCTGGCCAGAGTTCTAACGTCTGGTCCGCTTCGCGGACCCGGCTTTCCCGGGTCCTCCAGGCCTGTCTGATACGACCGACCCATGCGCATCACGTCCTTTGCCCTGTTGTTGCTCCCGCTGCTGGCCGCGTCGCCGGCGCGCGCCGAGCTGCACATCACGCGGGACCACGGCGGCTACGTCGAGGAATACAAGGAAAAGTACAAGCGCATCCGGGATCGCCACGAGCGGGTGATCATCGACGGCATCTGCAATTCGGCCTGTACACTGGTGTTCGGCATCGTGCCGATGAACAAGATCTGCGTGACCCCGCGCGCCAGCCTCGGCTTCCACCAGGCCTATTACGACAAGGCCTTCACCTTCGGCATCAAGGTCACGAGCGCGGAAGGGACATCGGACCTGATGTCCTATTATCCCGATACGGTGAAGGACTGGATCCGCCGCAACGGCGGGCTCACCACCGAGATGAAGAAGATCAAGAACGGCGTCGATCTGTGGAAGATCGTCGATCCCTGTCCGGAAGAGTGGTAAGCTTCGCGCTGCCGCAGGTGGCCCTGCGCAAAATGGCATTGCCGCCAAGCCCGTGATCGGGCACTCAGGGCCGCAAATGCATCCCGACTTTGAAAAATTTGCCGCGCGCGCGGCGCCGGCGATTTTCGTCGTGCTCTGGAGTACCGGTTTCGTCGCCACCAAATACGTCGTCAACAATGCCGAACCGCTGACCTATCTCGCCATCCGCATGGCGCTGGTCGTCGGCCTGATGGCGGTCATCGCCGCGATCGCGCGGCCGAAATGGCCCGACCGGATCGGCATCGCCCACAGCGTCGTCGCGGGCATCCTGGTGCACGGGTTTTATCTGGGGGGCACCGCGATCGCGATCGCCCACTCGATTCCCGCCGGGCTCTCCGCGCTGATTCCGGGCCTGCAGCCGATCCTGACCTCGACGCTCGCAAACCGCTGGCTCGGCGAACGCGTCACGCCGCTGCAATGGGCCGGGCTTTTGCTCGGGCTCGCCGGCGTGGTGCTGATCCTGCACAATCGCCCGATGAGCGGCGAAGCGGGCTGGGGCTGGCTCGCCTCGGGCGTGTCGCTGGTCAGCATCACGCTGGGGACGCTTTACCAGCGGCGCTATTGCGGCCAGATCGACTGGCGTGCCGGCAATCTGATCCAGTACGTCGCGGTCGGCATTTTCTTCGCGGGCGCCGCGTGGCTGTTTGAGAACAACGTGGTGCACTGGACGAGAGAGTTCGTGCTGGCGCTGCTCTGGCTCGTGGTGGTGCTTTCGATCGGATCGATCGGGCTGTTGTACTGGCTGATCCGGCGCTCGGCCGCAACTTCGGTCGCGAGCCTGTTCTATCTGGTGCCGGCGGTGACCGCCGCCATGGCCTATGTGCTGTTCGGCGAGCGGCTCGATATCGTCGCGATAACGGGCATGGTGGCCTGCGCCGCCGCGGTGTTTCTGGTCAACCGGCGCGCCTGAGCGCGATGGTGCTCGAAGGCAAAAACAAAAGCCTCCGGACGCGCGTCCGAAGGCTTCTGCAATTCAACGAAGCGGGCGCGATCAGCGCTTCGACTTCTTGGTCTTCTTTTTCTTTTTCGCGGCCTTCTTGGAAGCTTTTTTCGCAGATTTTTTGGCGGCTTTCTTCTTCACGGCCTTCTTGCCGGATTTTTTC
>JBAUUA010000377.1:0-5765 GCA_049582465.1 Bradyrhizobium sp.
ATCTCGTGTTCGAGGGCACCGCGCGCGTGTTCGAGGACGAAGAGCAATGCGTCGATACCGTGCGCAACCGCAAATATTCAGCCGGCGACGTTCTCGTCATCCGCAATGAGGGCCCGGTCGGCGGTCCTGGGATGCGCGAGATGCTTGGCGTTACCGCGCTGATCTATGGGCAGGGCATGGGCGAGAAGGTGGCGCTCATCACTGACGGGCGCTTTTCCGGCGCGACGCGCGGCATGTGCATCGGCTATGTCTCGCCGGAATCCTTCATCGGCGGCCCGCTGGCGCTGGTGCGCGACGGCGACCGCATCAAGATTGATGCGAGCGCCCGCCGGATGGATCTCCTGATCGATGACGATGAATTCGCCAGGCGCCGGCAGGCCTGGAAACCGCGGCCGCCGCGGCATCGGGCGGGCGCGCTTGCGAAATATGCCCGTCTGGTCGGCCAGGCGCCGGGAGGCGCCGTTACCCACGATGGCGCGGCCGAATGGCCGTGGTTTGATTGAGCCGCGAACCGTTGTCCTCGAAGCGGCTCAGGTCACGTCTAGCTTCCGGTTAAAGCGGGGATCGCGCCAAACCTCTGCGTTGATGCAGTCCGCGAGGATCTCCGCGGCATCCCAGACGTCCTGAAACCGGACGTAAAGCGGCGCGAAGCCAAAGCGCATCAAATCGGGTGCGCGGAAATCGCCGATCACGCCGCGCTCGATCATCGCCTGGATCACCGCATAGCCGCTGTCGAAGGAAATCCCGACCTGGCTGCCGCGTAACCATGGCTCTCGCGGCGTGACGATCTCGAGGCCAGGCAATAGTGCGGCGACGCGCGCCATGAAGAGTTCCGTGAGCGCAAGGCTCTTCTGTCGCAAGGTTGCCACCTCCACGCCCTCCATGGCGTTGAGCGCCACATCCACGCCGCGCAAGGAGATGATCGGCGGGGTGCCGCAAAGAAAGCGCTTGATGCCTGCGTCGGGCCTGAAGTCGCGATCGAAGGCAAAGGGGGCGGCGTGCCCCCACCAGCCCGACAACGGATTCTGTGCTGCGGCTTGATGGGTCTTTGCGACGGCGATGAATGCCGGGGACCCCGGACCGCCGTTGAGATATTTGTAGGTGCAGCCGACCGCAAAATCGACCGCGTTGTGGTCGAATCCGATTTCGACCACGCCGATCGAATGGCAGAGATCCCATACGACCAATGCGCCGACATCGTGCAGCTTTTTGGTAATGGCGGCCATGTCGAGTAGCTCGCCGGTGCGGTAATTGACGTGCGAGAGCACGGCGACCGCAACCTCTTCATCGAGCACGGCCTCGATGGAGGGGCCATCGCTGCCGATCAAGCGCCGCTCCATCGGGCGGCCCGCGGATTTCATCGCGCCTTCGAGGATATAAAGGTCCGTCGGAAACGATTCTTCCTCGGCGAGGATCACGTTGCGATCGGGGCGCAACCCGATGGCGGCATGGACCGCCTTGTAGAGATTGATCGACGTGGTGTCGCAAACAAGGGTCTGGCCTGGCGCCGCCCCGATCAGCGCCCCGAGGCGGTCGCCGAGCCGTGCCGGCATGTCGAACCATCCCGCGCTGTTCCAGCTCTTGATGAGGTCTTGGCCCCATTCCTTTTCGATGGTGCGGTTCAGAATTCCTGCGGCGGTTCGTGGCATCGGGCCGAGCGAATTGCCGTCGAGATAGATGATGCCTTCCGGAAGCACAAAACGATCGCGGAACGAGCGGAGCGGATCGACGGAGTCGCGTGCGACGCACGCCTCGCGCGACGTCATGGTGGATGTCATGAGAGCCTCGCGGTCAAGAGCCGGACCCCAATGGGCACGCATCGCCGAGATTGCAAATCCGGTTCGGCAACGATGCTAACTGCCTGTTTCATTCGCGTGCGAAGCTCGCTTTCTACTCAGCTCGGTGAGGAAATCCCGATTGACAGCAAAAGTCCATCCTTTTAGGCTTAAAACATCGCCCGCCGGTATTTTCGAAACAGAGGCAGGGGTTGCCTCAGGCGCGGCTTGGACGAGATGATCGTGCTGAGGAGTTCCTCGCAGCAAATCCCTGGCGTGCTTCTAGAGGCGGGGTGATGTCGTTGAACCTGGCGCAGCCGCGATGAGTCAACGCAAGGAAATATCCTATTCCGGCTATCTCCAGCTCGACAGGATTCTGCAGGCGCAGCTGCCACTCTCTACCGCTCATGACGAGATGCTGTTCATCGTCCAGCATCAGACGTCGGAGCTCTGGATGAAGCTCGCGATTCATGAGTTGAGCGCCACCTGTCGCCTGATTGCCGCGGACGATCTGCAGCCTGCCTTCAAGACGCTGTCGCGGGTATCGCGCATCCTGGAGCAACTCAACTCTGCCTGGGACGTACTTCGCACGATGACACCAAGCGAATACACGCAGTTTCGCGGACTGCTCGGCCAATCCTCCGGCTTCCAGTCCTGGCAGTATCGCGTGATCGAGTTTCTGGTCGGCAACAAGAATGCCGCGATGACCCAGATTCACGCCGACGACAAGGCTGTTGCGGAGCAGATCGAAGCGGTCTTCCGAGCGCCGAGCATCTATGATCTCACCATACAGCTGCTGCATCGCCGCGGCCTCCGCATCGACAAGGCCATACTCGAACGCGATGTCTCCGCGCCTCATGTCCAGAACGACAGCGTTCTCGACGCCTGGTTGTCGGTCTATCGCGATCCGGCACGGTATTGGGAATTATACGAGCTCGCCGAAAAGCTGGTGGATTTCGAGGACTATTTCCGCCGCTGGCGTTTCAACCACGTCACCACGGTCGAGCGGATCATCGGGTTCAAGCGGGGCACCGGCGGCACCGCGGGCGTTTCCTATTTGCGCAAGATGCTGGACGTCGTGCTGTTCCCTGAACTCTGGCAGGTCAGGACCCAATTGTGAGCACCCTGATCGACATCTCGCCCTCGCTGCGCGTTGGGATGGGAGTGTTTCCCGGCGATGCCCTGTTCGCGGTCAGCCAGACCTTCACCATCGGGCCCGACTGTCCCGTCAACGTCGCCAGCATCGCGATGTCGACCCATTGCGGCTCACATGTCGACGCGCCGCTGCACTACGATCCCAAGGGCGCCAGTATCGATACGCTCGATCTCGGTGATTTCATCGGCCCGGCAAGGGTGATCGACGCGCGCGGCGGTGACGCTCTCTGCGGCTATGACGAGATCGCGTCCGCGCTCGATGGTGCTCCGCCGCGGCTGCTTTTCAGATTGATGGACCGAGGCGATGAACTGGCCTGGCCGACCGGTTTTCGCGCGCTGGCGCCTGAGACCGTGGAGCGCTTGGCGCAGCGCGGCACGCGCCTGATCGGCGTCGACGTTCCCTCGATCGACCCGGAGACGTCGAAAAGCCTGCCATCGCACATGGTCTGCCGGCAACACGATCTCCGGATTGTCGAGAATCTCGTGCTCGCCGATGTCGAGCCCGGCGACTATGAATTGATCGCGCTGCCGTTGAAATTGAGAGGTCTCGACGCGGCGCCGGTTCGAGCGGTGCTCAGGCGATGAAAGGCGTCACACGTCGCGGAGTTCTGGAAGGCCCGCAGGTCCCAAGCGTTGCCAAATCGACGTCGCCAGGCCTTGCAAGTTTCCGCTATGCTCGGTTTAACCTGAGGCTATCGGAAAGCCATCGGTGCCTGACGGACCCATGCCGGGAAGAAAAGCGGAAAGGAAGCTCGTGCCAAAGCGGCCAGATGTTGAGGCGGGAGCCGCGTCTGCGCGCCAGCCAGCGGCTGCCATGATCGAGATCGACCGCGTCTCGCAGGTTTTCCGGACCTCCGGCCGCCAGGACCATCTGGCGTTGTCGGAAATTTCGCTGACAATCGAGGATGGCGCGTTCGTTTCCATTCTCGGCCCCTCCGGCTGCGGAAAATCGACGCTGCTTTATATCGTCGGCGGCTTTGTCAGCCCGACCGGAGGTGTCGCCAGGGTGAAGGGCAGGGCGATCACCGGGCCCGGGCCCGATCGCGGACCGGTGTTTCAGGAGTTCGCGCTGTTTCCCTGGAAGAGCGTGCTTGGCAATGTGATGTATGGACCGCGCCAACAGGGCGTGAGGCCGGCTGAAGCCGAAGCGCAAAGCCGCGCGCTGATCGAGATGGTCGGCCTCAAGGGGTTTGAGAATTTCTACCCCAAGGAATTATCCGGCGGCATGAAGCAGCGCGTCGCGCTGGCGCGCACGCTGGCCTATCACCCGGCGGTGCTGCTGATGGACGAACCGTTCGGCGCGCTGGACGCGCATACAAGGACGCGGCTGCAGAACGATCTGCTCAATATCTGGGAACGCGACCGCAAGACCGTGCTGTTCGTCACGCATTCGGTCGAGGAGGCGGTGTATCTGTCGGACAAGGTCGTGGTGATGACGCGGTCGCCCGGCCGCATCAAGGAGATCATCGACATCGATCTGCCACGTCCGCGCCGCCGGACCGAGTTGCTGCTTGACCCCCGCTACCAGAAATATGTGGTCGATATCGAGCGCATGTTCGACGACAGCGGCGAAGACGAGTTGCGGCCATGATGTCGGGGCGCGCACTTCTCTTGCGCTTGGCGCCATGGCTCGCCTGCCTCGGGCTGCTCGGGGTCTGGCAGATCGGTGCGCTGATCCTGAACACCGACAGCTTTCCGACCGCATGGGAAGCGGTCCGCGCGATCCCCTCGATCCTTGGCGACAAGGAATCCCTGATCAACATCCTGGCCTCGTTGCGCCGCATGGCGGTCGGTTTCGGCATCGGCGTGGCCTTCTCGATTCCGCTCGGATTGATGATGGGCCGCTCGCGCGGCGTCGCGTCGTTCTTCAATCCGCTGTTGATGGTGATCTACCCCGTGCCGAAGGCGGCCTTGATGCCGATCATCATGCTCTGGCTCGGCGTCGGCGACATCGCCAAGACGCTGGTGATCTTCCTCGGCGTCAGCCTGCCGGTGATCTATCACAGCTTTCAGGGCGCCAAGGCGGTCGAGGAGAAGATGCTTTGGTCGGGCGCCGCCATGGGCCTGTCGGCGGCGCAGCGCATGATCCGGATCGTGCTGCCGGCGGCGTTGCCGGAAATTCTCACGGGCTGCCGCACCGGCCTCGTGCTGGCGCTGATCACCATGGTCACCTCCGAGATGATCGCCCGCCAGTCCGGCGCCGGAAACATCCTGTTCAACGCCCTCGACATGGGACAATACGATACCGTGTACGCGATGATCATCATCATCGGCGCCATGGGTATCGGTCTCGACGCCGCGTTCGAAAAGTTGCGCGCCAGGCTGGTGAAATGGTCCGAACCGGGCTTCGACATTCCCTTGAGCTTCGCATGAACCTGCGCGCCGCAACCACGGATGTGCTGCTGGGGATCGTGCCGATCGCGCTCCTGATCGCGCTGTGGCAGGCGATTGCCTCGTTCGGCTATGCGCCGCCGGCGCTGCTGCCGCCGCCCGGCGTGGTATTCATGCGCCTCGCGCACCAACTGGCCACCACCACATTTCAGCAGGAGATTGCCGCCACGCTGTTTCGCCTGTTTGCGGGATTTTCGATCGCGGTGATCCTGGGCGTCAGCATCGGTCTGGCTGCGGCGGCGGCCCCGGCCGTCAATGCGGTGGTGCGCCCGATCGTTCGCGTATTGGCGCCCCTGCCGAAGGTGGCCCTGTATCCTGCGCTGCTGTTGCTGCTCGGCTTCGGGCATGAATCCAAGATCATGCTGGTAGCCGCGGACGCGCTGTTTCCGATCCTGCTTTCGACGTATTACGGCGCCTCGATGGTCGAGCAGAAGCTGATCTGGT
>JBAUUA010000378.1:0-7331 GCA_049582465.1 Bradyrhizobium sp.
CGACAGCACCATGCGCCGGTAATCGTCGAGGTCGCCGTCGAAATCCGTCACCGCCTGATCGGCGACCACCCACAATTGATCGGCGCAGGCTTCGATCAGATAGCGATCATGCGAGACCATGATGACCGCGCCGGGAAAATCGTTGATGGCTTCCGCGAGCGCCGCGCGGCTGTCGATGTCCAGATGGTTGGTCGGCTCGTCGAGGATGATCATGTTGGGACCGAAGAAGGTCGCAAGTCCCAAGAGCAGCCGGGCCTTTTCGCCGCCCGACAGGCTCCTGACCAGGGTGTCGCCGGCTTTCCCCGAGAAGCCGATCGCGCCGGTGCGCCCGCGCACCTTGGTTTCCGGCGCATCCGGCATCAGCCGGCGGACGTGATCGTAGGGCGAGGCGTCGAGATCGAGCTCGTCGACCTGATGCTGCGCGAAATATCCGATCGAGAGTTTGTCGGCGCGGGTGACATGGCCGGAGAACGGCGCCAGCTTACCCGCCAGCAGTTTCACAAGTGTCGATTTGCCGTTGCCGTTGGAGCCGAGCAGGGCGATGCGGTCGTCGGTATCGATCCGCAACGTGACGCGGTTCAATACCGGTTTTTTCGGATCGTAGCCGACCGAGACATTGTCGACCGCGATGATCGGCGGCGACAGCATCTTCTCCGGCACCGGAAACGAGATCTCGCGCACGTCCTGCGTCACCAGCGCCGTGACGGGCTTCATCCGCTCCAGCATCTTGACGCGGGACTGGGCCTGGCGGGCCTTCGAGGCCTTGGCCTTGAAGCGATCGACGAAGGCCTGCAGGCGCTTGCGCTCGTCGGCCTGGCGCTTGGCGTGCTTGGCGTCGAGCATTTCGCGCATCGCACGCTGCTCTTCGAACGACGAGTAGGTGCCCTTGTAGAGCGTCAGCTTGCCGCGATCGAGGTGCAGGATCTGATCGACCGACGTGTCGAGCAGGTCGCGGTCATGGCTGATGACGATCACGGTGCGCGGATAGTTCGCGAGATGGTCTTCGAGCCACAGCGTGCCCTCGAGGTCGAGATAGTTGGTCGGCTCGTCCAGCAGCAACAGATCGGGCGCCGCGAACAGGGTCGCGGCGAGTGCGACGCGCATCCGCCAGCCGCCGGAAAATTCCTCGCAAGGCCGCGCCTGGTCCGCGGTCGAAAATCCGAGGCCGCTGAGGATGGCAGCAGCGCGGGCAGGGGCCGAATGGGCGTCGATATCGACGAGCCGCGTCTGGATATCGGCGATCCGGTGCGGATCGTGGGCGGTGTCGGCCTCGCGCAGCAGCGCATCGCGCTCGAGGTCCGCCTTGAGCACGACCTCGATCAGGCTTTCCGGCCCGTTCGGCGCCTCCTGGGCGAGGCTGCCGACGCGCCAGCGCGGCGGGATCGCGATGGAACCGCTTTCGATCGGCAGTTCGCCGCGGATCGCGGCAAACAGCGTCGATTTGCCGACCCCGTTGCGGCCGACGAAGCCGACGCGGGCGCCCGGCACGATTTGCGCAGAGCCATGATCGATCAGAAGCCGTCCGGCGATGCGGACCGAGATTTCGGTGAGTGAAAGCATGCGGGGTTGTCACCGCTGCGGCCGGCAAACGCAACCCCGTATTTTCGCGCGAAATATCTCGTTTGCACGGAGATAGCCGACAGGCGGCGACTGGTGTCACCAATGACGGACGATAGGGTGGGCCCTTACACCCGAATGGGTGTCTTGGGAGTAAGCGCAAGGCCCTGTATTGTTGCGCTGTCTCTGTAACCCCTTGAGACAAAGCCCCCCAACGGCCTCAGCTCGCCCCCGTGCTGAGGCCGTTTCCGTGAGCCAATGACGGCAGTGCCGTCTGTGCCGCCGGTACCCTGCAGGGCGAATTAGCCGAAGGCGTGATCCGCCGAACGCAGCCGCACCACCATCGTCGTTTGCCGAAGCTGTCGTCGTTCGCATCGACATCGCCGCTCCAATCGAGCGGAAACGATCCCGCGCGTGCATCGACATCAAACGGGAATAGGGCCAGTCGCGCACGCGCGTGAGGAGGACGTGCTTGAGCGGGCTGAATCCGCTGTCCGGCAATTTGGCGTCCTCAAAGTGGCGATTCCGCAACTTCGTATTAAATTTTGCTGCGTCGCACAATGACCGTATTTGAGAAGGTAATGGCCTCAATCAACTGCGAACCTGTTTCGAGTTGGTGACAATATCAACAACATATGAGGCTATAGAGTGAAGCATCGACGCATCACAGTACTTGGAATCGGAATCCTAATCGCATCTATTTCGTTCTCTTCTTCGCTTATGGCGGCAACACAGACTGGAATTGCATCGGTATACAGTGGCGAGCCGACTGCCAACGGAGAGTATGCCCATGCTTCCGCACTCACGGCGGCCCATCGCACGCTGCCGTTCGGCACCATGGTCGAGGTCACCAACATCCAGACCGGCCGCTCCGTCGTCGTCCGTATCAACGATCGCGGTCCCTACATCCGGGGTCGCGTCATCGACCTGACGCCGGCCGGCGCCCGGGCGATCGGATCCTCCGGCCTCGCGCCGGTCACGCTGACTGTGCTGTCGATCGGCACGCGCGGCGGCCGTTCGGACCGTTCCGTCAAGGGCTGAGCCAGCAACGCCAGCGCGGACTCAGCAGCGCCTGACTGTCCTGCTCGTGATGGGAAGAAGGCCGTAGAGAAAATCTGCGGCCTTCTCCCGGCGGTGAGGAGGGCAGCGAGCAACTGCCGGCCGTCGGCCGATAGCCCCGCAAATGTGCCAAATTGTGGATACGGCATTGTAAATACTGCCCAATTTTCGACCCACTACGACCAGATTTGAAGGCGAATCTGCGAATCGCAACGTCGCGATTCTGCTTCGACCTCGCATGCAACTTCACTGCGTGAGGTACTGAATGAGGAAACAGACTCCGTTCATCGCTTTCGCCGCCTGCATTGCTACGCTCTCGTCGATCGAGATACCGACTGCCCAAGCGAAGCAGAAATGCAGTGCCGCGATGCCATCACATCCGCACGGGTATTGGTCCTGGCGTCTGATCGACGGAAGAAGATGCTGGTACGAAGGCAAGCCCTTGCTTTCGAAGTCTTCGTTGGAGTGGTCCGCGCGGGCCTCAGAACAACCGAATTCCGATCGAGAGCTTACGCGACCGAATTCCGATCGAGAACTTACAAGCGCTGTGCCGGACAAACCCGGCAATCCCCTGGATTCGCACGCGTGGGCACCGGATGACTCCGATACTTTCGAAGCGCGGTGGCGCGCGATCGGAATGACGCGCTAGGCGCCGGCTTCGCAGGCGCGGGAATTACCGGCACAGTGGCGCGCGTAAACGCCTGAACAGTGTCGTGAGCGCCCCATGTCTGCACCTCTCTCTGGACGTATCAACATCGGATCCTTCCGCGCGATATCAATGGCAGTCGCCATTTTCATGCTCCCCGCAGGGATCGCACACGCCCAATTTCCGTTCTGGTCCCGCTACAGTTTCTGGCCAGGCCACTACGCTCCGTTCAACCACAGGCACCACCACCACCGGCAGACAAATTCTGAATCGACCAGGAACGCCCGGCCCGAGGACACTCCGAAAGGCCCGCTCCAGATCATCGTCTCGATCGCAGATCAGCGGGTCTCGCTGTTTGACGACGGGACCTTGATCGCGCGCTCTCCCGTGTCCACGGGAGTTAAGGGGCATCCCACGCCGCTTGGCGTGTTCAGCGTGATCGGCAAACAGCGATGGCACCGTTCAAATATCTATAGCGCTGCGCCCATGCCCTACATGCAGCGCATCACCTGGTCGGGGATCGCGTTGCATGCCGGCGTCGTGCCCGGGCATCCGGCCTCGCACGGCTGCATCCGTTTGAAAAAGGACTTTGCCGTTCGACTGTGGCATCTCACCAAGCGTGGCACGCGCGTGATCATTGCGCGCGGCGATGTCCAGCCGGTCGAGATCACCAATCCGCACCTTTTCAAGCCGAAAGCAGTGTCCGGGTCGCCGGAATTTCAGGCTGGCGCAGCCGCGGGCAACAGCATTGGCACCGCCGCGGCAACGCAGGGATCGCCGGCGTCCAACGCTGAAACTCCGGAAACCACTAGTCTACAGATTGCAGGCCCGGCTCCCGCGCGCGTCGCACCCAAGAAGATCGTTCCGGTCTCCGTCTTCGTCAGTCGCAAGCTGAGCAGGCTGTACGTGCGCCGGGATTTCTCGCCGTTGTTCGATGTTCCGGTCAAGATCGAAAATCCGGAGGCGCCGCTGGGAACGCACGTGTTCACCGCCATGGAATTCCAGAACGATGGAGCGGCCGTTCGCTGGACCGTCGTGTCGATTCCGAAGGAATTGCCGCGCATGTCCGGGGCTGTCCCGAAAGAGCGCGAAGCGTCCGCGAAGCAAACCGCCCCATCGGTCCCGTTGCCCGACACAGCCAACGCGGCCCTCGACCGTATCGAAATCCCCGAGGATACGATTGGCAGGATCTCCGAACTGCTGACGCCGGCTTCTTCGTTGATTATTTCCGACGAGGGATTGGGCCACGAGACCGGAAAAGGCACGGATTTCATCGTGCTAACGCATTGACGTCGAAGCACCGGCAATGCGGCGGCGCGCCGCGAGGAACCGAAAGTTCCTCGCATCCATGCAGATCATCTGATCGTGAGGGTACCTGCTTCCCTTAGAGGAAGCTTCTCTGTCTATTTCTTGAGGTCGGCGGCAAAGAACTTGGTGGCCTCGGCCTTCGCTTCCTGGTCCACCTTGGCGTCGTATCGGAGCGGCAGGTTGAACTTCTTGCCGAGCTCGGTAGCTTCGGGGTTCGTAAACGCGTGCACCGCGCCGGGATATTCGATGATCCGGTAATCGGCCTTCGCGGCGTCGAAATCCTTCTTCAGCGCATCGTACTGCTCGCGCTTCACGAAGGGATCGTCCGCGCCGTTCAGGATGAGGATCTTGGCCTTGACGGTTCCCGGCGCCGGCGCCGGGGTATTGAGGCCAAGCGAGGCATGAAAGCCCGCGACGGCGGCGAGGTCGGCGCCGGCGCGCGCCATGTTCAGCACGACCGCGCCGCCAAAACAGTAACCGACGGCGCCGATCCGCTTGGGGTCGACCGAGGGCTGCTTGGCGAGCAGGTCCCGCGCCGCGTTAAAGCGCGCTTCCATCACCTTCGGGTCCTTCATCACGGAGGACGAGAGCGCGCCGGCGTCCTTCGGGTTGTCGGCCGTCTTGGCGTCGCCATACATGTCGGCGATGAAGGCGGTGTAGCCCTGCTGTGCGAACTTCCGCGCCTCGTCATGGATGTGCTTGGTGATGCCCCACCATTCATGCACCATGACGATCCCGGGCCGCTTGGCCGTCAGGGCGTCGTCGTAGACGACGAAGCCCTTCATGGTGGTGTCGCCGGCCGTATAGGTGACCGGCTCTTCCTTGATCGCGGCATTTGCGTTCGCGACCATTGCGATGGCGCAGAGTGCTCCCACGATAATCGTTCGCATGCTGACCTCCCGGGGATTTTTTGGCGGAGCCATCTTGGCATGCCAGCGATCTTGATGCCAGCCCGTGAAGCCGGCAACGGGGCCGCCGCGGCCTGCCGCGCAATATCGTCCATGCCGGACGGCGGCAAGCTTGCTCGGACATCCCGGTAGCCGCCTTAGCCGCACCGCCGCCGCTGCCGTCTCCTGGTGTCGAGCCGCTCTTGTTGATCGGCCAAGGTACGCCATGCCGCTTCCATTCGCATGAAGGCAGCCCTGGTTTCCTCGTCTTCGGCCCTCTCGGCCAGGAAGGCGCAGTCAGCAGCATTATCGCGATAAAGATCAGCCAAACTCATTCCCGCTAGTGGTCTGATTCATTCGGACGATTCCCAAATCGACCGAAGCAGTTCAATCTCTCGGCATGAGAGCAGGAATTATCGTAAAGGTCACCCGGGCGGACCGCCATCGACTTAAGGCGATCGTCTCGGATCGCAGCGCGCCTCAGAAGCATGTGTGGCGGGCCAACATCATTCTTGCCACTGCCGACGGCTGTGGCACCGCCGAGATCATGCGCCGCTCGGGCAAATCCAAGCCCGTGGTGTGGAGATGGCAGGCCCGGTTCATGGCAGAGGGCGTCGAAGGGCTGACGCGCGACAAGACGCGCAAGCCCGGCAAACCACCGCTGCCGACCGGCACCGTGCAGAGAGTGGTCGACCTGGCGCTCGGGCCGCCGCCGGGAGAAACAACCCACTGGACCGGCCGGATGCTGGCGAAAGCCGCAGGGGTGAGCCTGCGTTCGGTGCAGCGTATCCTCGAAGCCCACCAACTCGCGCCGCATCGCATCCGCACGTTCAAGCTATCGAACGACCCGAAGTTCGCCGAGAAACTCAAGGACGTCGTCGGCCTCTATGTCGACCCTCCCGCCCATGCGGTCGTCCTCTCGGTCGACGAAAAGAGCCAGATTCAGGCGCTCGACCGCACCCAGCCAGGGTTGCCGATGAAGCCGGGCCGTGCCGGCACGATGACCCACGACTACAAACGTCACGGCACCACCACGCTGTTCGCTGCCCTCAACATCCTCGACGGCACCGTCATCGGCCGCAACATGCAGCGCCATCGCCACCAGGAGTTCATTCGCTTCCTCAACACGATCGAGGAGCAGGTCCCGGCCGGGAAAGTAATCCACGCCATCGTCGACAACTATGCGACCCACAAGCATCCGAGGGTACGCCAATGGCTGGCCCGGCATCCCCGCTGGACGTTCCACTTCACCCCGACCTCTGCATCCTGGCTCAATGCGGTCGAAGGCTTCTTCGCCAAGCTCACGCGCCGTCGCCTCAAGCGAGGCGTGTTCCGATCCGTCGTTGACCTGCAAGTCGCCATCAACCGCTTCGTCGCCGAGACAAACGCCGATCCAAAGCCCTTCGTATGGACCGCCGATCCAAAGCGCGTCCTCGCCGCTGTCAAACGCGGGAAACAAGCGTTAGAGTCGCTCCACTAGATGGACGGGGCGCGACCTGTTTCAACGGAAAAGTTGCATGAAATGTTGGTAAGACAGCGCCGCCGCCAGCTTTGCTGGCCTTCTGCTTTTGGCGGCATAGCGGACATGGCCAGACTCGTTACTGGCTCGACCCGGTCGCGATTGACCCCCCGGACATTCGCGTTGCCGTTCCGTTTTGTGATACATGTGGTGTCCAGGTAGCATGCCTTCACCTTGGACCCATGCAATTATGGGAATTCGTGCCGCGCTAGTTATATCGGTTGCTCTCGTCACATTCTTGTTCGTGGGGCTGGGGATCACGAAGCAAGCGGATGGACCAGAGTCGATCGCGATGGCCCTAACGGCGCGTCCATTGCTCTGGATCGATGAAGATAGAATATTGGTTGGCAAAGAC
>JBAUUA010000379.1:0-3898 GCA_049582465.1 Bradyrhizobium sp.
CCCCTCATTTCGGCGTCAACAGAGCCGGTGCATGCAATATTTCGTCGTGATGATCGATTATGGCCGGCGCGGACGCGAGGCTATCGTCGATCCCGAGATCACTCGCCGCGAGGTCGTCTCGCGCGTCGCGTCCGGCGAATACAGGAATATCAGCTTCATCCACGAGATCGCCGATTCCGCCGTCGACGATATCACCGCCGAGATCCTGGCGGAGGCCGCATTGCCGGAAATCCCGACCACCGGCGCCGACCTGCAGGCCAGCCGCTTCGATCATGCCCGGGATCTCCGGAAAGTCGAGACGACATGACCGGCAGTCGGAGACGAAGCCGCCTCGCTACATTCTGTCCGGCTTGTTCTGCTTGTTGAGCGGCCTTACGCCTTGACTGCTGTCGGGCATCTTTTCCCTGCCCTGGTCGCCATTGGCATCGCTCCCGTCCGAGGTGGAGGCGCCGCTTCAGCTCCGGCTCAGCTTCATCGAACTTCCCGTGGTCGGCGATGTGTCCGGGGTGGCGGAACTTGCCGCGGGGTCTCCTGACGTGGAACCGCGACCACTGGGCGCTCCGCTTTGTGCGTAGGCGAAGGTGACGGAGAACATCAGGATGGTAGCGAACTCGATGCTTGCGAGTTTCATGGCCGCTCCCTCTGGGATGACCACGATAATCCCGCAGCAAATACCGGTTCCCTCGCGCTTCCGGCGAGGGCGGCATCAAACCGATGCTTTACGTTTCGTCAGCCGCCCGGCGGCGGGCTCGCGCCTGCTGCGAGTTCCTGGGATACCGTATGCGCGAGCGCGCCGGCAGATGGCGCTGCATCGCGCTCACTCGAACGGGCGGCGATCTCGTCCTCGGCCTTGTGATGCCACATCTCGGCTTCGGCGAGCAGTCGCCAGCTTTCGAGCGGGCGAAACACCGCTCTTTGGCGGCACAGAGATTCCATTGCGCGGTAGCGAACGAGATCTTTCATATCGCGCCTCCAACGCTTGCCTCCCGAATTACTTAAAACCGTTTTCAAGACAGAGTCATTACGATTCTGAAAAGACTCCGCTTTTGCCCGTTCGGGACCCACCCTGACACTATTTGTAGGGCTCGCGATGGAACTCCGCCGGCGCGCAAGGTTTATCCTGGTAACCGATCAAACCGCACGCATAAGCGGTTCACGGACAGAGGGGCGCGCGTGAGGGTGCCATGTCAAAAGCCAACGGTTCAAACGCCAAAATCTCTGGAATCGGGACCTTCGCGGCTGTCGCTCTGATGGCCGCTCTCGCAGGAGCCGCCTATGCGGGTCCCGGAAGGGGCGGCGGCGGAGGCGGCGGATTTCATGGTGGCGGCGGTGGCGGATTTCACGCCGGCGGCGGAGGCGGATTTCATGGCGGTGGCGGCGGCGCTCCTCATATCGGCGGTGGCCACTTCGGCGGCGGGATGCATATGGGCGGAGCGCCTCATTTCGGCGGTGGCGCACCCCACTTCGGCGGCGCTCACATCGGCGGTGGCCCTCATTTCGGCGGCGCCCATATCGGCGGTGGACCGCATTTCGGCGGCCGGCCCGCGATATCGCACTTCGCGGCGCGACCCGGTTTCCACGGTCAGCGCTCGTTTGCGGTACATGGCAACCGGTTTGCCGGCCATGGCCCGGCGCTGAACCCTGATCGAACTGCGCGCTTCGGCGGTAATCGCAATGCGCCAGCATTCAATTCGAATAGAAACGCAGCCATCCGATCAGCTGCGGTACAGCACGCGTTGAACTCCCGCGCGGTCGCCGGCGCCCTGCACAACAGGGCCGCGCTCCTCAATCCGAATAACCGCGCCCACATTGTCGCGGCGGCCGCTACGGCCGGATGGCATGAGGGCCGCGGCCGGGACGGATGGTGGCGGCATCGCCACGGCGGCTATGGCTGGGTCGGTCCGGTATTCTGGCCGTTCGCCTATTACGACTTCTACGACTATGCGATGTGGGGCTACGGCTACGACGACCCGTTCTGGGATTACGGCTACGGCGACATCTACGCCGGCATCTTCTCCCCCTACGCCTATGACGATATCGCCGGTTACTGGCCGCAGGGGAGCGGCGGTCAGGTCAGCGCGCGCCAGAACTCCGGCGCAAAGACCGCGACGCCCGACCAGTTGGCGGAGCTCTGCGGCGAGGACAGCCGCGACATCGCCGGCCTGCCGATCGACCAAATCCAGAAAGCGATCGAGCCCGACGACGCCCAGCGCGCCGCGCTCGACGATCTTGCCAATGCCTCGGTGAAGGCGGCGCAGGATATCCGGGCCGCATGTCCGACGAAGATCGCACTGACCGCTCCGGCCCGCCTCGCCGCCATGCAGACGCGGATCGAGGCGTTGATATCGGCTGTCGACACGGTTCAGCCGCCGCTGCAGAAATTCTACGGCCTCCTCACCGACGACCAGAAGGCGCGGCTGAATGCGCTGGGCGAGGATCGGCGGCGCGCCGATGCCGCGAAGAAGAACGGCGCGCTGGCCGAGAACTGCGGCGCCGCGCAACCGGGCGTGACGAGTTGGCCATCGGCCGAAATCGACGCGAAGCTGCATCCGACCGACGCGCAGCGCGCCAGCCTCACGGCGCTGCAGGATGCCGCCGCCAAGGCGACCGACACGCTCAAGGCTTCCTGCCAGACGAGCGAAGCCATCACGCCGCCGGCGCGGCTCGAGGCCGTCCACAAACGCCTCGAAGTCATGCTGGACGCGGTCAAGGGCGTCCGCACGGCGCTCGACGACTTCTACGGCAAATTGAGCGACGAGCAGAAGGCGCAGTTCGAGGCGATCGGTCCGGACCGCTCGGCGGCTTCCCATCAATCGAGCGCGGCGCCGACGCATGTCCGGCACCGCCATTATCACGCCGGCATCAACGGACTCATTCGTCATTTCATGTCCATGGCGCGGTGGTGAGGCGCGGTGGTGAAGCGAATGCTTATAATCGGCCAAGACGACGCCCTTGAACGCGTACCCGCCGCGGCCGAATAGACGATGCAGCATCCACGAAATTGCGCCGGTATCGCCGCGTGCGCCTTTGCGTTGACCGCCGCATCTGTTGGTGCCGCCTTGCCCCAATCGGAACCGCTCAAGGGCGCCGCCGCGTTCGGCGACTGGCACAGCAACAAGCCCGGCGTGATCCGGCTGATCCGGCCCGAAGATTTGCCAAAGCCGGGCGCAACACCTTCAACCGCCAATGGCCCTCACATCGTGCGCCGCCCGCCTTCGGTGATCCCGCAGGTCCCCGCCGGATTCAAAATTGAATTGTTCGCCGACGGACTGAGCGGACCGCGCCAGATGCGCGTAGCGCCCAACGGAGACCTCTTCGTTTCGGAAACCAGCGCCGGGAGAATTCGCGTCCTGCGCGCGGCCGACGGAAGTCCAAAACCTTCGGCAAACGAAGTCTACGCCAGCGGGCTCCATCAGCCGTTCGGCATTGCCTTCTTTCCGAGCGGCAACAATCCGCAATGGGTCTATGTCGCCGAGACCGATCGCGTCGTCCGTATCCCCTACAATTCCGGCGATCTCAGGGCGTCGCAAAAGCCCGAGACCGTGGTCGCGGAATTGCCGCACGGCTTCGGCCATTCGACGCGGGACATCGCCTTCACCCCGGGCGACAGGCTGATGCTGGTGTCGGTCGGCTCGGAAAGCAACGCCGCGGAAGGCATGCGAGACCCGCCGGGCGGATTTCCCGCGTGGATCGACAAGCACCCCTTGGGAGCAAGCTGGGGCCGTGAGACCAATCGCGCCGACGTGCTGGCATTCGATCCCGACGGAAAGAATCCGGTCGTCTTCGCCACCGGCATCCGCAACTGCGTAGGACTCGCCGTGCATCCGAAGACCGGCGACGCCTACTGCTCGACCAACGAACGTGACGGTCTCGGAGACAATCTGGTTCCGGACTACGT
>JBAUUA010000380.1:0-1870 GCA_049582465.1 Bradyrhizobium sp.
AGCCAGGAGGGCGCCGGCTTCTTCCAGACCACGACCCGGCGCGGCCGGCGGGCGAGCACCGCATTTTCCTATCTGCGGCCGGCGAAGGGCCGGAGCAACCTGCGCGTCGAAACCTCGGCCTCGGCGCAGCGAATTATATTCGAAGGGCGCCGCGCGCGGGCCGTCGAATATCGCCAGGAAGGCAATCTGCGCACCGCGCGGGCGCGCAAGGAAATCCTGGTCTCAAGCGGCGCGTACAACTCGCCACAATTGCTGCAGCTCTCCGGCATCGGGCCGGCGGAGCTGTTGAAGCAGCACGGCATCGATATCGTGCTCGACGCGCCCGGCGTCGGCAACGACCTGCAGGATCATATGCAGGTCCGGCTGATCACGCGGTGCGCGCAGCGCGTCACGCTCAATGATGTCGTCAATCATCCGCTCCGCCGTATCATGGCCGGCCTGCAATACGCGGCGCTTCGCAAGGGACCGCTGACGATCGCTGCCGGCACGTCGGGCGCGTTCTTCAAGACCAGTCCGCGGCTGGCGACGCCGGATATCCAGATCCACTTCCTGCCGTTCTCCACCGACAAGATGGGCGAGAAGCTCCATTCGTTTTCGGGTTTCAGCGCTTCGGTCTGCCAGCTGCGTCCCGAAAGCCGCGGCTCGCTGCGCATCAAGAGCGCCGACCCGTCGGTGCCGCCGGAGATCCGCATCAACTATCTGGCCACCGAAACCGACCGCGCCGCCTTCATCGACGGCATCAGGATCCTGCGCAAGATCCTGGCGGCACCGGCGCTCAAGCCTTATACGCTCGAAGAGGTCGATCCCGGAGCGAAGGTCGTCAGCGACGAGGACTTGCTGGCGTATTGCCGCCGCACCGGCAGCACCGTCTATCATCCGACATCGACCTGCCGGATGGGCAGCGATCCGCTGGCGGTGGTCGACCAGCGCCTCCGGGTTCACGGCATCGAGGGCCTGCGCGTGGTCGATGCCTCGATCATGCCGGACCTGATGTCGGGCAACACCAACGCGCCCACCATCATGATCGCGGAGAAAGCCTCCGACATGATCCTGCAGGATGCGCGGTAGCGCGACGTCGAAGGGAAACTGAATGGCGGCAATTCGCATCAGGATCGGCACGCGCAAGAGCGTCATGGCGCTGGCCCAGACCGAGGAAATTGCACGGCGGCTCACCGCGGCCGTTCCCGGCCTCGACGTCGAGATCGTCAAGTTCGAGACCACGGGCGATTCCGACCAGACCGGCAAGCTGCTGCCGCACGGCGGCAAGGGCGGTGCCTTCGTCGCCGAAATCCGCAGGGCGGTCGGTTCCGGCGAGTTGCAGGCCGCCATGCATTCGCTGAAGGACATGCCGGGCAATGAGGACACCCCGGGGCTCGTGATCGGCGCGACGCTGTCGCGCGATCCGCCCGGCGACGTCCTGGTGCTGCGCGCCGGCCTTTCGGTCGACGATCTCAGGCGAACGCGCGGCAAGGGCTTCAAGATCGGCACCAACGCGGTGCGGCGCGCGGCCTATGCGCGGCGGCTGTTCCCGCAAGTCGAGGTGATTCACTATCGCGGCGCCGCCGACACCCGCGTTCGCAAGCTCGACAATTCGGAGATGCAGCGGCTTCCCGGCGGCGGCGCGGTCGGTCCCGCGGACGCGCTGATCATGGCGCGTTCCGGGCTGCAGCGCGTCGGCCTCGCTGATCGTATCGCCTATGAATTCTCGGTTTCCGAAATGCTGCCGGCGGTGGGGCAGGGGATCGTTGCAGTGGAATGTGCCGCGCAGGACTGGCAGACGCGGCGCATCCTGTCGGCCATCGACGACGCCGCCGCGCACAGAAGCGCCGACGCCGAGCGCGAGGTGCTGTGGGTGCTCAACGGCCATTGC
>JBAUUA010000381.1:0-2787 GCA_049582465.1 Bradyrhizobium sp.
TTCATCGCCTTCTCGAAGCCACTGACCAGCTCCGGCGTGCACCAGTCGTCCTTGTTGGCGAAATGCGCCTGCAGCGGAATCTTGATGTCCGAAGGCTTGGCCGCCTGCTCCGGCGGAATGCCGTAGAACACCACGCCCGCGGCCAGTTCCGGAATCCTGGCGGCGCCGATGATCGTGACCGCGCCGCCGAGGCAGAAGCCGGTCAGGCCGACCTTGGCGCCGTTGCGGCCGAGATATTGCGCGGCGCCGCGCACGGTCTGGGTGGTGGCGTCGATGAAATCCAGCGAGTTCATCTCTTTGCCGGCGGCGTCGGTGTCGTGATAGGGCACCACCTTGCCCTTGTAGAGATCGGGCGCCAGCGCATCGAAGCCGGCGAGCGCAAAACGGTCGCACATCCCCTTGATCTGCTCCGAAAGCCCCCACCATTCCTGGATCACCACCACGCAGGGCGCGTTGCCGCGCGCGGCATTGGCGAGATAGCCGCCGGCGTCCTTGCCGTCCGGGCGCTTGAACGTAATGTTGGTACCCATGGATTCCTCCGGTGGTCTTTTTCGAAATGGCGGATTGGCGGGCATTCTGGCTGCTGCGCGGCCACAACGCAAATCACAGTCCGTCATTCCGGGATGGTGCGTAAGCACCAGACCCGGAATCTCGAGATTCCGGGTTCGATGCTATCGCATCGCCCCGGAATGACGGGGCCAACAAAAAAGCCCCCGCAGGGGCTTTTTCAAATTCATGTCATCTCGGCCGGGATCAGTGCGCGTCGGCCCAGACCTTCTTCTTGGTGAAATACAACAGGCCGGTGAGCAGGATCAGGAAGACGAACACCTGCATGCCGATCCGCTTGCGGGCCTCCATGTGCGGCTCGGCGGCCCACATCAGGAAGGTGGTGACGTCCTTGGCGTATTGCGCCACCGTCGCCGGTGAACCGTCGTCGAAGGTGACCTGGCCGTCGCTCAGCGGCTTCGGCATCTTGATGGCATGGCCGGGGAAATACTTGTTGTAGTAGGAGCCGTCCGGAATCGTCACGCCGGCCGGCGGCTTTTCCTCGAAACCCTGCAGGATGGCGGTGACGTAGTTCGGGCCCTGCTCCTGGAACTGGGTGAAGAAGTCGAAGATGAACCAGGGGAAGCCGCGCTCATAGGAGCGCGCCTTGGTAATCAGCGACAGATAGGGCGGCAACGCCCCGCCATTGGCCGCGCGCGCGGCCTGTTCGTTGGGGAATGGAGCGGGGAAGTAGTCCGCCGGCCGGCCCGGCCGATCGAACATTTCGCCCTGGTCGTTCGGGCCGTCCTTGATCTTGTATTCGGACGCGAAGGCCGCCACCTGCCCCTCGGTGTAGCCGGGACCGCCGGGGTCGGCGAGGTTGCGGAACGCGATATAGTTCAGCGAGTGACAGGCCGAGCAGACTTCCTTGTAGACTTTCAGGCCGCGCTGCATCGAGCCGATATCGTACTTGCCGAACGGACCCGCGAACGACCATTTCTGCGACGGCGGCGTTTCCTGCTCCTCGGCGCGGGCGTTCTGCACGCTGCCGGCGAACAGCCCGCCGGCGACGACTAGCGCGATCACCGTGGACACCATCGGCGCCGTCTTGCTTCCGGTCTTGGCCAGCACGTCGGCGGCGATCGAATTCGGGACCGGCCGCGGCGTCTCGATCCGGCTTAAGAGCGGCAGCAGGATCAGGAAGTAGGCGAAGTAGCAGAAGGTCAGGATGCGGCCGGCGATCACATAGATGCCTTCCGGCGGCTGCGCGCCGAGATAGCCGAGCAGCACGCAGACGATGACGAAGATCCAGAAGAACTGCTTTGCCAGCGGACGATATTTCGACGACCTGGTCCTGGCGGTATCGAGCCACGGCAGGAACGCCAGCACGAGGATCGCCGAGAACATCGCGATCACGCCCGCGAGCTTGTTCGGGATCGAGCGCAGGATCGCGTAGAACGGCAGATAGTACCATTCCGGCACGATGTGCGCGGGCGTCACGCCGGGATTGGCGGGGATGTAGTTGTCGGCGTCGCCGAGATAGTTCGGCATGTAGAAGATGAACCAGGCGAAGAACAACAGGAAGCAGGAGATGCCGAACGCATCCTTGATCGTTGCATAAGGCGTGAAAGGCACGGTGTCCTTTTCGGTCTTCGCCTCAACGCCGGCCGGATTGTTCTGGCCCGCGACATGCAGCGCCCAGACGTGCAGCACGACCACGCCGGCAATCACGAACGGCAGCAGATAGTGCAGCGAGAAGAAGCGGTTCAGCGTCGGATTGCCGACCGAATAGCCGCCCCACAGCAAGGTCACGATGCTCTCGCCGAAGTAGGGAATGGCGGAGAACAGGTTGGTGATGACGGTGGCGCCCCAGAAGCTCATCTGGCCCCACGGCAGCACGTAGCCCATGAAGCCGGTCGCCATCATCAGGAGGTAGATGATGACGCCGAGGATCCACAGCACTTCCCGCGGCTCCTTGAACGACCCGTAATACATTCCGCGGAACATGTGGATGTAGACCGCAAGAAAGAACATCGAGGCGCCGGCAGCATGGATGTTGCGCAGCAGCCAGCCATAGTTGACGTCGCGCATGATGCGCTCGACGCTGTCGAAGGCCATCGCCGTGTTCGGCGTGTAGTGCATCGCCAGGATCACACCGGTCAGGATCTGGACCGCGAGCATCATCGAGAGGATGGCGCCGAAGGTCCACCAGTAGTTCAGGTTGCGTGGGGTCGGGTACGCCACGAAAGAGGAATGCATGAGGCCGAGAATCGGCAGGCGCCGTTCGAACCATTGCAAGGC
>JBAUUA010000382.1:0-20228 GCA_049582465.1 Bradyrhizobium sp.
TCTGCCGACTGGTACGTCTCGCCCGATCAGGTGCCGACCTGGCTTTACCAGGCCGTGCATCTCACGGGGACTGTGCGGATGCTGTCCGATTCCGAACTCGGCCCGCATCTGGAGGCGCTGAGCGCCAAATTCGAAAGCTGGCTGGCGCCGAAACCGCCGTGGTTGGTCTCGAAGGTCACGGCGGGGCGCCTCGAAATGTTGAAGAAGGCGATCGTCGGATTGGTCATGACGGTGGACGAGGTCGAAGGCAGCTTCAAGCTCAACCAGCACAAATCCGACGCCGATTATGTTGCGATTGCCTCGGCACTCCTGCAGCGGCCCGACGAAGCGACACAGACGATCGGAAAACAGATGGTCGCGCTGCGGCCGCAGTTGGACTACAAATCATCCGCGCCTGCCGACGTATCAGCGGATTGAAGGAGCATGCCATGACCCTCTCCGACACCAAGCAGCCGAAAGGCCAATCCCAGGTCACCGGCGCCGCCGCGCGGCCCACCGTATTCGTCGATGGCGCGGCCGGGACCACGGGCCTCGGCATTCGCGAACGCCTGAGCCAGCAGAACGACGTCGTGCTCAAGAGCATTGCCGAGGACAAGCGCAAGGATGCGCAGGCCAAGCGTGCGCTGATGGAGGAGGTAGACCTCGTCGTCCTCTGCCTGCCGGATGATGCCGCGCGCGAAACCGTTGCGCTGATCGACGGCATGGGAGCCGCCGCACCCAAGGTGCTGGACGCATCGACGGCATTTCGCGTCGCCAGCGAGTGGACCTACGGCTTTCCGGAACTCGCAGCCGACCAGGCGGACAAGATACGGGCGGCGCGGAAGGTCTCGAATCCGGGCTGCTACCCGACCGGCGCGATCGCCCTGCTGCGGCCGCTGGTGGATGCCGGGCTCGTGCCCGCGGACTATCCCGTCACCATCAACGCGGTGAGCGGCTATTCCGGCGGCGGCAAGTCGATGATCGACAGTTTCGAAAGCGGCGCCGCGCCGGCCTTCGAACTCTATGGCCTCGGCTTCGAGCACAAGCATCTGCCGGAAACGCAGCTCTATTCGAAGCTCGCGCGGCGGCCGATCTTTATTCCATCGGTCGGAAACTACCGGCAGGGCATGCTGGTGTCGGTGCCGCTGCATCTCGACACGCTTCCGGGCAAGCCCGGCGCCGCCGATCTGCACGCCGCGCTGGCAAAGCGCTACGCGGGAAGCAAATACGTCTCGGTGATGCCGCTCGACAACGCCGCGACAAAGAGCGGACGCATCGAGCCCGAGGCGCTCAACGAGACCAACAGGCTCGAACTCTATGTTTTTGCGAGCCCCAAATATCCGCAGGCGGTTCTGGTCGCGCGTCTCGACAATCTGGGCAAGGGCGCCTCGGGTGCTGCGGTGCAGAACATGCGGCTGATGCTGGGTTTTGCCGATAGCTGAGGCGGAAGCCGGTACGTTCCGGCGGCGTCGGGGCGGCTCTGGTCAGCGAAAACAAAACCCCGGCCGAGCCGGGGTTTTTCAATCCGGTCTTGCGGAGCTGGCAAGCTCTCAAACAATCCCGAAGATCGCCAGCGCCAGCACGGCCTGCGCCAAAAAGCCGACCGTGAAGGCCAGCGTCCGGAATACCGGCAGGCCGAGCGCGTAGACGATGACATGGGCGACGCGAGCCCAGAAATACACCGCGCAAGCGAGCACGGTCCATTTGGTCGAATAGTCGATCGCGTTCAGGATCAGCACCAGCGGGGCGAAGATGATGAGGTTCTCGACCGCGTTGTCGTGCGCGAACATCAGCCGGGTCGCCCATTCGGCGTGCGGCTTGTCGTTGCGCGACGGATTGGCCATCGCGCCGGAAAGGCCGCGAACCTGACAGCGGTTGAGCACGTAGGGGATCCACAGCAGCCCGGTCAGAATCACCGTCGCCGTCAGCCAGAACAATTCGCGCGTCATCGGTTTTTCCCCTCAATTCGAGTTTTTAAATCTCGTCCCGGCGGGACGCCCGGTTATATAGCCCAGAGTTCGGCGCAACTGCGTTGAATCGGACCCTGGCGCTATCTTTTTATCCGAGCGTGATCTTCTGGCAAACGCATCGCGTGCGTCTCCAGGCAAACCGGTTCCCGCCTTGCGCTAATTGTTACGCGCGGACCCGCACGTAGCTGCCGGGGGCGTCCTCGATCGGCGGCAATGCCTCGGTGCCGACCGTGCGCGCGGGCACTTGTTCGGCGTCGATGCTTTCGAGCCATTCGCGCCAGTCGGGCCACCACGATCCCTTGTGCTCCTGTGCGGCCTTGAGCCAATCCGAAAGCGTTACGTCCCGGATATTGTCGTTGGTCCAGAACTGGTACTTGCCCGAGGACGGTGGGTTGACGACGCCGGCGATATGTCCGGACCCGGACAGCACATATTTCACCGGCCCGCCGAAGAACTGCGAGCCGTACAGCACGGAATCGGCCGGCGCGATGTGGTCTTCGCGCGTCGCCAGATTGTAGACCGGCACCTTCACCTTCGACAGATCGAGCAGGGTGTTGTCCAGCACCATGCTGCCCGTCGAGAGCCGGTTCTCCAGGTAGCAGTTGCGCAGGTAATAGGAATGGTTCGCCGCCGGCATCCGCGTCGCGTCCGAATTCCAGTGCAGGAGGTCGAAGGAGGAGGGCGGTTGCCCCTTCAGGTAATTGCTGACGACATAGGACCAGATCAGGTCGTTCGAGCGCAGCATGTTGAAGGCCATCGCCATCCTGGAGCCTTCGAGGATGCCGGATTCCTGCATGTCGCGTTCGAGCGCCGAGATCTGGTCTTCGTCGACGAACACTAGCAGATCGCCGGCGTGGGTGAAATCGACCTGCGCAGCCAGGAAGGTCGCCGACGTGACGCGCACGCGGCGTTTTTCGGCGAGCCAGGCCAGCGTGGTGGCGAGCAGGGTGCCGCCGACGCAATAGCCCATGGTGTGGACCTTCATTTCGCCGGTGGCGCGCTCGATGATATCCATCGCCGCCAGCGGGCCCTCCTTCATGTAGTCTTCCCAGGTCTTCGCCCCGAGATTCTTGTCCGGGTTGACCCAGGAAATCACGAACACCGTGATGCCCTGGTCGACGCACCACTTGATGAAGGATTTTTCCGGCTTGAGATCGAGGATGTAGAACTTGTTGATCCAGGGCGGCACGATCAGGAGCGGCGTGCGCAGCACGTTCTCGGTGGTCGGCGTATACTGGATCAGCTGCATCAGATCGTTCTGGAAGATCACCTTGCCCGGCGTCGTCGCCATGTTGACGCCGACGACGAGGTTGGACGGGTCGGACTGGCGGATGCGCAGCGTGCCGCGCCCGGCCTCGATATCCTCCGCCAGCATCTTCATGCCGCGCACGAGGTTGTCGCCGTTGGACGCCAGCGTCTCGCGCAGGACCTCGGGATTGGTGAGAACGAAATTCGACGGCGCCAGCGCGTTGGTGATCTGCTGGACGTAGAACTCGGCCTTCTTGCGGGTGTGCGGATCGAGGCCGTCGGCGTTGCGCACCAGATCCTGCGCCCATTGCGTCGTGAGCAGATAGGCCTGCAGCAGGAAATCGAAGAACTGGTTCGACTTCCACTCGGGATCACTGAAACGCTTGTCGCGCGGCGACGGCTCGATCGCCGGCGGCGCCTGTTCACCGGCCAGGCGCCGCACCGACGAACCCCACAGATCGAGATAGCCCTTGGCCAGCTTCTTTTGCAGGTCCGCCGACCGGTCGTGGTCCGACAGCCAATATTCCGCCACCGAAGTGAAGGTCTTGATCACCTCGGTGAGCTCGGTGGGCGGCTTGTCCTGTACTTCGCCGCTCTCGCGCGGCTTCAGATAGGCGGCGAGCGCCTGGCCGCTCGTCTCCATCGCCCGCGCGAGGTTCATCGCGAAGGCTTCGGGGTCGAACTTTTTCGTGGCCTGGGTTTCAATCGTGACGTCGCTCATGCCCGTAACACTATAGGTTCATTTCCGGTTCGTCACCGCGTTGATCGAGGATGCGACTTCGAAGTTAATCGTGGGTGCAAGCGTGTTGCACTGCGACAAAGTTTCTTGGTTCGGCCATATTGAAGCCTCAGCGCTCGGTTTTCCTGTTTGGGCTTTAATCGTTTCGGGCGACAATGGTTTGAGCCGTAGCAATAGTTGATGAAATAAGCGTCAGGCTGCTGCAGGGTTGTCGAAGCGGTGAAGTGGGGACTTCCTGAATCCGATGTCGGTGGAACGAAACAAGAGGGCGCTGGCCTTGGGAGCGCTGCTGCTGTCGGCGGTCGCGCTCGGCGGCTGCTCGAGTTCGATCGCTGACCTGCCGCTGGTCGGCACGCCCGCCGATGCGCCCGCGCGTCCAAACGAGCCTGGCACCTACCTTCCGGTTCATGATTTGCCGCCGGATCGCGCCGAGGCGGTGATCCCGCCGGCGGAGCGGGCCAAGATCGAGAAGGAACTGGCTGCAGCGCGGGACCGGCAGGCGCAGGTCGCGGCCAAGGACGCTGCGGCAAAGTGACCCGACAACACTGGCGCAGCCGGGCGTCCGTGGTAAAAGAACCTCAATTCAACCGCAAATCAGGGCGAAGACACTCATTTTGCGCCTGAATTCGCCCTAAGTCGTTGATTTAGCGTGATTTCCGGACGGAGCCGAATTCGGTTTCGAAAACGCAGGAGTTCGGCGATTCTGCCCTGCCGGTCGCCGGAGCAAGGTCCCATGGAAGAATTTTACCGCATCCGCCGTTTGCCGCCTTACGTATTCGAACAGGTCAACCGGGCCAAGGCGGCCGCGCGGAACGCCGGCGCCGACATCATCGACCTCGGCATGGGCAATCCCGACCTGCCGACGCCGCCCCATGTCATCGAAAAGCTCAAGGAAACCCTGGGCAAGCCGCGGACCGATCGTTACTCGGCCTCGCGCGGTATCACCGGACTGCGCAAGGCGCAGGCGGCCTATTATGGCCGGCGTTTCGGCGTGAAGCTCAACCCGGAAACCCAGATCGTGGCGACGCTGGGCTCGAAGGAGGGATTTGCCAACGTGGCGCAGGCAATCACCGCGCCCGGCGACGTCATCCTGTGCCCGAATCCGAGCTACCCGATCCACGCCTTTGGCTTCCTGATGGCCGGTGGCGTGATCCGCTCCGTCCCCTCGGAGCCGACGCCGCAATTCTTCGAGGCGGTCGAACGCGCCATCATCCATTCGATCCCCAAGCCGATCGCGCTCGTGGTCTGCTATCCCTCCAATCCGACCGCCTATGTCGCGAGCCTCGATTTCTACCGGGATCTGGTGGCGTTCGCTAAGAAGCACGAGATCTTCATCCTGTCGGACCTTGCCTATGCGGAGGTCTATTTCGACGACAACAACCCGCCGCCCTCGGTGCTGCAAGTTCCCGGCGCGATCGACGTGACCGTGGAATTCACCTCGATGTCGAAGACGTTTTCGATGGCCGGCTGGCGCATGGGATTTGCCGTCGGCAACGAGCGCATCATCGCGGCATTGGCGCGGGTGAAATCCTACCTCGATTACGGCGCGTTCACCCCGATCCAGGTCGCGGCGACAGCGGCGCTGAACGGGCCGGACGATTGCATCCGCGAGATGCGCGATACCTACCGCAAGCGTCGCGACGCGCTGGTCGAGTCGTTCGGCCGGGCAGGGTGGGAAATTCCGCCGCCGCAGGCCTCGATGTTCGCCTGGGCGCCGCTGCCTGCCGCTTTCCGCGGCGTCGGCAGCATGCAGTTTGCCACCCTGATGGTCGAGAAATCCGGCGTCGTGGTGTCGCCCGGGGTCGCCTTCGGCGAGCACGGCGAGGGCTATGTCCGCATCGCCATGGTGGAAAACGAGCAACGTATCCGCCAAGCCGCCCGCGGCGTGCGGCGTTTCCTTGAAAGCGGCATTGAAACGTTGCACAACGTGGTTCCTCTCGCCAACCGGCGTTAGGCATGCCCCCGAAAAGCATGTCCCCGGGCTTGACCCGGGGATGGAGACGGTTTTCGGATCAGGTCATGCCTAGTTCAAGTCTTTCCGGCAGGTCTTTTGCGTCATGGTCGCACCCCTGAAAGTGGGTATTGCGGGGCTCGGCACTGTTGGCGCCGAAGTGGTCCGCGTCATCGAGCAGCAGAGCCGCATCTTGTCGGCGCGCTGCGGGCGCAGCGTGCGGGTCGTCGCCGTCACCGCGCGATCGAAGGTGAAGAAGCGCAGTCTCGACCTGCGCGGCATCGACTGGGCGAAAAATCCGCTGGCGCTTGCCAGCGATCCCGGCATCGATTGCTTCGTCGAACTGATGGGCGGGTCCGGCGAGCCCGCGCTGTCGGCGATCGAGGCGGCGCTGAAATCCGGCAAGTCGGTGGTCACCGCCAACAAGGCGCTGATCGCCAAGCACGGGATCAGGCTGGCGAAGCTCGCGGAAAAACACGGCGGCGCGCTGAATTTCGAGGCGGCGGTAGGCGCCGCCATCCCGGTGGTCAAGACCCTGCGCGAGGGCCTCGCGGGCACCGACATCAACCGCGTCTACGGCATCCTTAACGGCACCTGCAATTACATCCTGACCCGGATGGAGCAGGAAGGCCTGTCGTTCGCCGAATGCCTGAAGGACGCCCAGCGCCTCGGCTATGCCGAGGCCAACCCGTCGTTCGACGTCGACGGCCACGACACCGCGCAGAAACTCGCCATCCTGGCGAGCCTCGCCTTCGGCACCAAGGTCGCGCAGAGCGCCATCTATGTCGAAGGCATTTCGTCCATTGCGCCGGAGGATCTGCGCGCCGCCGAACAGCTCGGCTACCGCGTCAAGCTGCTGGGCGTCGCGGTGCGGACCGCAAAGGGCATCGAACAGCGCGTGCACCCGACCATGGTGCCGAAATCGTCCTCGATCGCGCAGGTGATGGGCGTCACCAATGCGGTGACCATCGACGGCGAAGGCATCCCGCCGATCACGCTGGTCGGGGCGGGCGCGGGAGGGGCTGCGACGGCGTCCGCCGTGGTCGCCGACATCGCCGA
Source organism: Bradyrhizobium sp. (assembly GCA_049582465.1). Lineage (GTDB taxonomy): Bacteria > Pseudomonadota > Alphaproteobacteria > Rhizobiales > Xanthobacteraceae > Bradyrhizobium. The sequence continues at coordinate 6,947 of JBAUUA010000382.1, forward strand.
CGTCGCGCGAGGCATCCGCGCCAAGCCGTTCGGGCGTCCGGTGGACAAGCTGCGCGACACGCGAAAGGCGCCGATGGAGCGCCATGAGGGTGGCTATTATATCCGCCTGATGGCGCGGGATTTGGCAGGAACTGCCGCCGCGATCGCCACCCGCCTGGCGGAACAGAAGATTTCCATTGAATCGATCGTGCAGCGCCATCCCGACGGCGTTGACGCAAGCACCGCGAAGGGCAAAGCTTCGCCGGTGCCGGTCATCCTGATTACCTATGCCACCAGCGAGGACGCCGTCTATCGCGCACTGCAGGCGGTGCAACGCGACAAGGTGATCTCGGGCCGGCCGCAGGTGATACGGATCGAGAAAAACTAGCGCGCGTTCCGAACGGATCGCGCGCCCAATGATTGGTTGCGGGCGGAAAGAACCCGCCGTGAAGTCTTGAGGAGTTTGCCGATGTCGACCCATATTTCCGTACCGCCGCAATTGTTGCTGGAGCGCATTCTCACGCTCGAAATCGTGCGGGTGACGGAGCGCGCGGCGGTGTCGGCGGCGCGCCTGCGCGGCCACGGCAACGAGAAGGCCGCCGACCAGGCCGCGGTCGACGCCATGCGCCGCGAACTCAACAAGCTGCCGATCGAAGGCACCATCGTGATCGGGGAGGGCGAGCGCGACGAGGCGCCGATGCTGTTCATCGGCGAGAAGGTCGGGCTCAATGCCGGGCCGCAGGTCGATATCGCCGTCGATCCGCTCGAAGGCACCACGCTGTGCGCCAAGAACATGCCGGGCGCGATCGCGACCATGGCGATGGCGGACGGCGGAACGCTGTTGCATGCGCCCGACGTCTACATGCAGAAGATCGCCGTCGGCCCCGGCTACAAGAAGGGCGTCGTCGAGCTCGACGCCTCGCCTGCGGACAACGTGAAGCGGCTGGCCAAGGCCAAGGGGGTCGACGCTTCCGCGATCACGGTGCTGGTGCTCGATCGTCCGCGCCATTCCGACATTATCCACGGCGTGCGCTCGACGGGAGCTGCGGTCCGCCTCATCACCGACGGCGACGTCGCCGGCGTCATCCACTGCGCCGATCCCGACAATACCGGGGTCGATATGTATATCGGCACCGGCGGCGCGCCCGAGGGCGTGCTGGCGGCTGCGGCGCTGCGCTGCATCGGCGGCCAGATGCAGTGCCGGCTGATCCTCGACAGCGAGGAGAAGCGCGAGCGCGCCCGCAAGATGGGTGTCGCCGATCCGCGCATGATCTACGGCATCGAGGACATGGTGCGGGGCGATTGCCTGTTCGCCGCCACCGGCGTCACCACGGGTTCGCTGCTCTCGGGCGTCAAAATCCGCAAGGATGTGATTGAGACCGAGACGGTGGTGATGCGTTCGGTCACCGGCACGGTACGCTACATCAAGGCCGAACACCGCCAGCTCGAAAAATTCCACCTCGACTGAGGCGGCTCAACCCCTGAGGTCACTGCCATGGCTGGCAACGTCGTCATCCGGCCCGTCGGCGAGGACGAGCGCGCCGACTGGGAGCCGCTGTGGAACGGCTATCTTGCCTTCTACAAGGCGACGCTGGCGTCCGGCGCCAGCGACGTGGCGTGGCAGCGTTTTCACGATCCCGCCGAGCCGATGTTCCTGCTGGGGGCTTACGTCGACGGCAAGCTGACCGGGATCGTGCAGTACCTGTTTCACCGCTCGAGCTGGACGGTCGGCAACTACTGCTATCTGCAGGACCTGTTCGTCAGCGAGAGCGCGCGCGGGCTAGGTGTAGGGCGGGCGCTGATCGAGGCGGTGTACGAGAAGGCAAAAGCGGCCGGCGCCAGCCGGGTGCACTGGCTGACCCAGACCACCAACACGCAGGCGCGCATTCTCTACGATCAGGTCGCCGACAATTCCGGTTTCATGCAGTACCGCAAGATTTTTTAGTCCCTGTCATTCCGGGCGCGCGAAGCCCAACTCCGGAAACCAAGAACAACCGAAAAAAAGGGAGCAAGCAATGTCCGATATTTCCGCGGTCAAGGCGCTGGTGTTCGATGTGTTCGGCACCGTGGTCGACTGGCGCACCAGCCTGATCGCCGATTTCACCGCATGGGGCGAGAAGCGCGGCATCAAGGCCGACTGGACCGCGCTGGTCGACGGCTGGCGCGCCGTCTATGCCGCCTCGATGGACGAGGTGAGAAAACACCCCGAGCACGGCTACGTGATCCTCGACACCCTGCACCGGCAGTCGCTGGAAAAGCTGGTCGCGCAGCTCGGCATTTCCGGCCTGAATGACGCCGACCTGCATTATCTCACCATGGGCTGGCACCGGCTCAAGCCGTGGCCCGACAGCGTTTCCGGCCTGACGCGGCTGAAGACAAGATACATCATCTCGCCGCTCTCGAACGGCAATGTCGCGCTGTTGACCAACATGGCGAAGTTCGCAGGCCTGCCCTGGGATCTGATCCTGTCGGCGGAATTGTTCCAGCACTACAAGCCCGATCCCGAAACCTATCTCGGCGCGGCAAAATTGCTCTGCCTACCGCCGGAGCAGGTGATGATGGTGGCCGCGCACAACCACGACCTGAAGGCCGCCCAGAAACTGGGATTGAAAACCGCCTTCGTCGCGCGCCCGACCGAATACGGTCCCTTGCAAAAATACGATTTCGAGGCCAGGGGCGACTGGGATGTCGTGGCGAAGGATTTCAACGGGATCGCCGAACGGATGGGCTGCTAGGGCCGGCGTTGTGCCCTCTACGCCAGCGTTGGTTGCGCGCTGCTGATGCGCTCAACAGGGGAATGAAATGAGTCTGTCCGGCATTTTCGCGCGAATGGTGGCGCTGATCGGGGCCGCCGCACTGGTGTGGCGCCGGCGGCAGGGCGCAGCGCCTGAGCCGGCCTGGGGCACCGCTCCGGTGGTCCCGGCGGCGAAGCCGCAGGGCAGCCTCCCGACGCTCAAGATGCCGACCGCCAGGGGCTGGAGCAACGGGCAAATGCCGGTGGCAGCACCCGGGCTCAAGGTCAATGCGTTTGCGACGGGTCTCGATCATCCACGCTGGATCAACGTGCTGCCGAACGGCGATGTGCTGATTGCCGAATCGACGCAGGTCGCAGGTCCCATCAGGAGCGTGTTCAGCTATGCGATGCAGGCGACGATGCGGCGCGCCGCCGCGCTCGGCGTCAGCGCGAACCGCATCACCTTGCTGCGCGACACCGATGGCGACGGCATCGCCGAGCGGCGCGGAATATTCATGGAGGGACTGAACCAGCCATTCGGCATGGCGCTGCTCGGCGATACCTTCTATGTCGGCAACACCGACGGCGTGGTGGCGTTCCCATATGTCGCGGGCGCGGACCGCATTACTGCGCCTGGGCGGAAACTCGCCACTTTCAAGCCGGGCGGGCATTGGACGCGGAGCCTGCTGCCGAGCCCCGATGGCCGCAAACTGTATGCCGGGGTCGGCTCGCTCACCAATATCGCCGACGACGGCATCGAAGTGGAGGAAGGCCGGGCCGCCGTCTATGAGCTTGATCTGGCTGCCGGCACGAGCCGCATCTTTGCCGGCGGCCTGCGCAATCCGGTGGGCCTGGCATGGGAGCCGCAGACCGGCGTGCTCTGGACTGTCGTCAACGAGCGCGACGGCCTGGGCGACGAGACACCTCCCGACTATTTGACCTCGGTCCGCGACGGAGGGTTCTATGGCTGGCCCTATTGTTACTGGGGGCAGACGGTGGACGATCGGGTGCCGCAGGATTCGGCCGCGGTCGCCAAGGCGATCACGCCGGACTACGCGCTGGGCGGGCACACCGCGTCACTGGGTCTGTGCTGGCTGCCGGCCGGCACGCTTCCCGGCTTTCCGGACGGCATGGCCATCGGGCAGCACGGCTCCTGGAACCGCAGCACGCTGAGTGGTTACAAGGTCGTCTTCGTGCCGTTCGCTAACGGGCGCCCGTCCGGGCCGCCCCGGGATATTCTGTCCGGGTTCCTCGCACCGGACGAGCGGGAGTCCTATGGACGGCCTGTTGGCGTAACCCTCGGTCCCGACGGATCGCTTCTGGTGGCGGACGATGTCGGCAATGTGATCTGGCGCGTTACGGGCGAGCGGCGGCGCTGAGCGCGTCCGCTCACCTCCGTGAATGAAACAGCCCCCGTCACGCCGCCGAAACGCTGCTTGCGCCTGATGCAGCCTTCTCCGCCCGGTGCGGCAGGACCCAGTCCGGCCGAATGAAGTGGCAGGTGTAGCCATCAGGATATTTCTCCAGATAATCCTGATGCTCGGGCTCGGCCTCCCAAAACGGTCCGGCGGGCGCCACCTCAGTGACGACCTTGCCCGGCCAGAGGCCAGACGCATCGACATCGGCAATGGTGTCTTCCGCGATCTTCTTCTGCTCGTCGCTCGTATAGAAGATGGCCGACCGGTAGCTCGCTCCCCTGTCGTTGCCCTGGCGGTTCAACGTCGAGGGATCGTGGATCTGGAAAAAGAATTCCAGGAGCTTTCGATAGCTGATGGTCTTTGGGTCGAAGATGATCTCGATGGCTTCGGCGTGATTGCCGTGGTTGCGATAGGTCGCGTTCGGCACCTCGCCGCCAGTATACCCAACCCTCGTTGAAATCACGCCGGGGTATCGGCGCACGAGGTCCTGCACGCCCCAGAAGCAGCCGCCGGCAAGGACTGCGCGTTCCGTCGAAACTGTCATGTCTGTCCTCCTTCGGTTCGCCGCGAGGGTCTTTCCCGCAGCTCTGTCATCGCCCCATCATGGGGCCGAACGATGCAAAAGCGCAAATATGCACGAGGGTCGCCTTGCGCCAGCGGCGCGCGACAAACCTGCGAGGTGCTGGAGACGTTCTAGCCCGAGCGCAATCGGACCACGGATTGCGGCAGCGAGGCAAGAAACAACACGGCGCAGACGCCCAGCAGGACGACGTCCTTGAACAGGAACTCGCCGGTCAAATTCCAGGCGATCGGATCGGTCGACAGGCTCCATTTGACGACACCCGGCGTCGTGAAGAAGAACGACCAGGTGACTGCGAAAGTGACGACGCCCATCAGCGAGCCGATGGCCGACAGTATCGGGCTGAACGCGCCGGCCGCGAGAAGCGCCGCAATGCAAAGCTCGACAACCCCAAGAAAATACGCCTCTCCTCGCAAACCGAATACGGACAGCCACGAGACGAACGGACTGTTGATGATGAATTGTTCGATGCCCTGCGCCGACTGGAGCGTAAATTTCTGGACGCCGAACGAGACGAAGATCACGACCATGGCCCAGCGCAGGATGGCCAGGGGACGATAGGATCCGGCACCTTTTTCGGCAATGTTGAAAGATCTCTTCATGTGGTCGTCTTGCTCCGTGCCCGGGATCGATTGCGGCCGGCGCTGTTGCAGCGCATCTCTGGGGTCCATTACGCGCGCGCGCCAGTTTTTGTTACGCGCGTCCAGGGTTCCGCGATTCACGATTTCGTGCAGGTAGCGGGCGCCAATATATGATCGCTTGAAAACACCTGGCGTTCCTTTTTGAAATGCACGGCGCACTCAAGCGGCAGCGCCCGAGCTCTCCCAGGCCGCCTTGTTGACCGAAATATCACGTCGTCTGCTTCAGGCGCCTGATGAGCCCGCGATGTTCGCGGCATCCGGCAAGGCCGGGATGCGTCAACAGCACGACCGGCGTTTGCGTCCCATCGACGCGGGCCAGGGCCAGACGATCGACGTGCAGCCCCGGGTGGGAGCCGACGGACCCACGAAGCAGCGCGTCCAGTTTGCCGTTCAGAAGTTCGGCAATGTCGTCGGTGACTTTCAGCGTGACCACTTGCTTGGCGGCTGCAGCCTGGCGAAGGTTGTGCACCGCGGGGGCGGCCATTTTCATGATTTGAGGCGCGATACCCAGACGAAGCTTTCGTCCTCGCAGCGCCGGTGCGGTCAATTCCGTCGCCTTGGAAATGATGTCGAACGCGGATTGGATGGCCGGCAGATACGTTTCCCCTTCTTGGGTCAGGATCAGACTGCGCGGCAGTCGCCGAAACAGCGCGACGCCGAGGGTTTGCTCGAGCGATTTCACCTGCTGGCTCACGGCACCCGGCGTGACAGCCAGTTCGTCCGCGGCGCGTGTGAAACTGAGATGGCGCGCAGCCGCTTCAAACGAGCGCAGACCATTGAGGGGTGGCAGCCGATGACTCATCTTGATCCCGAAATCTTCTCGCCGGACGGGCAGAATGTCATGCATCAGATTTTCTACGTCAATCGCTCAATTTAATTCGTTTGCGCCTCGCCCGGGGGCCGCGATATCCGTGGCTGCGAAACTGTCCCGATTTCGAGAGGCCAAGGACCTGACTTCCATGACCGGAACTGACGATGTCAAAACCATCGAAGGCGTGATCCAGTGCTACCTTGACGGACTTTACGAGAGCGATGCGGACAGGATTGCGAGCGTATTTCATCCGACAAGCGCCTTGACCAGCGTCACGAACGAGGGCGAGCTGGTCATCACGCCCCGCGACAATTGGCTGGACAAGGTTCGCACCAGACCGTCGCCGAAGCAGCAGGGCCTCGCCCGCCACGACGAGGTGCTGGCAATCGACCTCATCAGTCCGACGATGGCCTATGTGAAGCTCAAATGCGCCATCCCGCCGCGCTTCTTCACAGACCAGTTGTCACTGCTCAAGATCGATGGCCGCTGGCAGATTGCGCAAAAGGTCTTCATGACCGAAATGCGGGAATAGCCTGCGGTCGGTTTGCGATCGTCATTCGATTGAAATGGCGTGGCGCCGCAGCCCCCCGTAGCGTTGCGGCCGATCCGGGAGAAACGGCGATGAGCGCACTCGACGACTATCTGGTTGATCCCAAGCTATCGTTGCTGGACAAGACGCGCATCCAGGCCCAGGTCCTGGTGCCGGTGCTGCGGGCACTGCGCTCGGAACTGGGAAAGGAAAGAGCCGACGGCATCGTCAAACAGGCCTTGCGCGACTGGTCGAAGCAGTTGTTCGCCGCGGTGGGCGATAGCGTCGACGGCAGTCCGCGGCGCAGATGGGCGGCCATGCACGCCGCCATGGCTGAGATCACCGAGCAGGCGGTAACGGTGGAGATGCGCCGCCACGATGAGGAAGCGCTGGAGTTCGATGTCACCCACTGCCGGTTCGCCGAGTTCTTTCGCGCGCTCGGCGAGCCCGAACTCGGGGGACTGCTGATCTGCGAGACCGATTTCGATATCGCCGCGGCCGGCGGCAGCGAGGTCAGCTTCACGCGTGACCAGACCATGATGCAAGGCGCGGCATCCTGCACGTTCCGCTATAAGTTCGCGCGGCGATGAGGAGGCATTGATTCCGAATCGTCGAATAGGGCCATGACGCCTGCGAAATTGCGCGCTAGACGCCGAGAAAGCGCTGCAACATTTCCGGTTTTGCCTTGATTTCCTGCGCCGGCCCCTCATGAACGATATGGCCGTTGTTGATGATGTAGACGCGGCTCGCCAGCGCGAGCGTCGCCGCCAGATTCTGTTCCACCAGCACGATGGTCTGGCCCGCCGCGGCAAGCTCGCGGCAGGCATTCACCAGATCGCGTACGATCACCGGCGCCAGCCCCTCGAATGGCTCGTCGAGCAGGATGATCTTGGGGTCTCGTACCAGCGCGCGAGCGATAGCCAGCATCTGCTGCTCGCCGCCGGACAGGTCCGTGCCGCTGCTGCCGCGACGCTCCTTCAGGCGCGGGAACATGCCGTAGATCCGTTCGAGCGGCCATTTGGCCGACGCCGTCAGCCCGGCGAGGATGATGTTCTCCTCGACGTTGAGGCTGCCGAAGATTCGACGATCTTCCGGCACCAATTGCATGCCGGCCTGGGCGATGACGTGGCTCTTCTTGCCGGCGAGATCGGCGCCGTCGAGCACCACCTTGCCGCTCTTCGGCGTCACCACACCCATCAGGCTCTTGAGCGTCGTCGACTTGCCGGCGCCGTTGCGCCCGAGCAATGCCACGACCTCGTTGCGCTCGACGCGCATCGCGACATCGAACAAAATGTGGGAATCGGCGTAATAGGCGTTCAGGCCCGAGACCTCGAGCAGGCTCATTCGAGCACCCCTCCAAGATAGGCTTCCTGTACCGCGGGATTGGCCTTGATTTCGTCGGGTGTCCCTTCCACCAGCACGCGACCCTCCTGCAGGACCGTGACGCGCTCGGCCAGTTCGAACAGCGCGTCCATGTCATGATCGATCACGATCATGGTGCGACCCTGGCTGATCGATTTCAGCAGTTTGACGGTCTCCTGGCGTTCTTGCGGACTCATGCCGGCGAGCGGCTCGTCGAGCAGCAGGAGACTTGGCGAGGTAGCAAGCGCGAGACCGATTTCCAACCGCCGCTTCTCGCCATAGGCGAGATCGGAGACTTTGGTGTCGGGCCGGCCGGCCAGACGCACCAGGTGCAGCGTCTGTTCGACCCGCTTCTTGAGGCCCGGTACCGATTCCGGGTCCCGGAACAGATCGAGCTTGAACTTGCCGCGCAGATCAGCGAGCACCGCGACCGTCAGATTCTGGCGCACGGTCAGTTGGGTGAAGAGCTGGTTGACCTGATAGCTCTTGGTCAGGCCGAGTTGGCAGACGTCAGTCACGCTCTTCCCGGTGATGTCGCGGCCCTCGAACAGGATCTTGCCCGAGGTCGGCGAAATCTCGCAGGTCAGCATCTTGAAGAAGGTCGACTTTCCAGCGCCGTTCGGCCCGATCACGCCGCGCAATTCGCCGTGATTCACGGTGAAGTCGATGTCGCTGTTGGCGCGAAGCCCGCCATATTGCTTGCTGAGCCCGCGCGCCTGCAGGATCGGCCCGCTGGTGCGATCGCCCGCGCGCTTGTGCGGCGTCATCCCCGCCGCGCCAATGTCGGGAGCCCTGCTGAAATCGGCAAGCGACTCGGCCTCGGTCGCCTCTGCCGGTCTTTCGCGGCGAGCAAGAAATCCATACAGGTCCTTGAGGCCGCCAATGACGCCGCGCCGCAGGAACGTAACCAGCAGCACGAACACGGTGCCGAGCACCAGCTTCCAGGCCGCGCCGAGGCCGAGCGCGGATTGCAGGAAATCCTGAAGAAACAGCCAGACGGCAGCGCCCAGCAGCGGCCCGAACAGGGTACCGATACCGCCGATCGCGGTCTGCATCACCAGCTGACCTGAGGTCTCGAAGGTGAAGGCGTCCGGCGGCATGAAAGCCTGCAAGACGCCGAGCAGGCCGCCGGCAAAACCGGCGTAAGCGGCGGCAATCACGAAGGCGGCTAGCTTGTACCCATGGACATTGTGGCCGACCGCCTGCGCGCGCAGCGGGTTTTCCCGGATCGCGCTCAGGATCGCGCCGACCGGCGAGCGCACGATGCGCAGCGCGATCACGATGCCCACGAAGTAGCAGACCGCCAGAAACCGATAGAGGGACCAGCCGTCGGTGAAGCGAAGCGTGGCAAATCCCAGGTTGAAATTCGGCATCGGCACCCCGGGCAGGCCGTTCTCGCCGCCGGTGAAGGCCGACAGCGGATTGAACTCGACGAAGAAGAACACCTCGGCGATGGCCACGGTGATCATGGCGAAATAAATGCCGGTACGCCGCAGCGCGATCAGCCCGACCAGATAGCCGACCGCGGCGGCGGCGATCATGCCGACGACCAGCGCCAGCAAAACGTTCGGAAATCCCGCGCGGGTCAGGAGATAGGCGGCGACGAAGCCGCCGGTGCCGTAGAAAGCGGACTGCCCGAATGACAGCAGCCCGGTATAGCCGAACAGAATATCGAAACCGATCCCGAACAGGCCCCAAACCAGAATGCGATTGACGGTGTTGGGCGCGAATCCGAGATGCGGCAAAATGAACGGCGCGACGATCAGGCCGGCCGCCGTGAATAGTTCGATGAGGTAGCGACGTTGCGTGGGCATCAGCCGGCCACCTTCACTCGCGCCCCCTGGCGCCGAGCAGCCCGTAGGGCCGCACGACCAGGACGAGAACCATCGCCGCGAACAGCATTACATAAGCGTAGCCGGGGTTGACCATGGAAGTGATGCTGATGATCTCGCCTGCAATCAGGCCGCCGAGAATGGCGCCCGGAAACGAGCCCACGCCGCCGATCACCACCACGACGAAGGTCTGAACCAGGATGTCGTCGCCGATGCCCGGCGTCAGCGAGACCACGGGCGCATTGATGATTCCGGCAAAGCCCGCCGCCATCGCGCCGATACCGAACACGATCATGAACACGCGGTACACGTTGATGCCGAGCGCATCGACCATGACCGAGTCCTCGATGCCGGCACGCACGATCATGCCGATCCGCGTCCGATAGAGCACAACGAACAGGGCGGTCAGCGCCACGGCGATGATCCCGACCACGGCCAGCCGGTATGTCGGATAGAACATGAAACCGAGCGACGTGATGCCGGCGAACAACGGTGGCGCCGGCACCATTTGCGATTGACTGCCGAAGATCAGACGTACGAGCTCGACGAAAACGATGCCGAGGCCGAACGTGACCAGAAGCTGATCCTCGTGCGGCCGGTTGTAGAAATGCCGGATGATGATGCGTTCCATCAGAACGCCGACGATCGCCACGAACAGCGATCCGGCAACGACTGCGGCGATGAACGAACCGGTGTACTCGTAGGCGACAAAGCCGGCATAGCCGCCCAGCATGAACATTGCACCATGCGCGAGGTTCAGTACGCCAAGGGTGCCGTATATGATGGTCAGGCCGGATGAGATCAGCGCCAGCAAAGCACCGAGCGCCAGCCCGTTGAACACTTGCGATACGAAATTAGCCCAGTTGACCATGACGTTGTGTCGCGCTAACCGGCGGCCTTTGGAAATGACGTGGATGAGCAATAAGCGAGGCGCCGCGGGCGGTATTAGTCCGCCCCCGGCGCCGCAATGCCGTCGATCTCAGGTATAGTCGCCGAGCTGGCAGCCGAATGCGTCGGGCTTCTGCATCAGGCCCTTGCCGGGGACGATCTCGACGATGTCGTAGTAGTCTTCCTTGCCCTTCATATCCTTCTGCTGCTTGCCCTTGACGATAATCACCGGGCGGACGCACTGGTGGTCCTCCTTCCGGTAATAGACATCGCCGACCAGCGACGGAATGGTCTCTTCCTTTTCGTAGACCTTGATGACATCGGGCGGATAGAAGCTGCCGGCCTCCTCGACCATGCGCGCCCAATGCACGAAGCTGATATAGGCGTTTTCCGCGCCCCATTCCGGCTTGTAGTCGTACTTCTTCTCGAACGCGGCGTTGAACATCTTGGCGAGCGGGAACTTGTCCTCCAGCGTCCACCAATAGTCGGTGGCGGCATAGACGCCCTGCATCAAGCCGCCGGTTTCGCGCGCCAGGAACGGCACCTGGTACGGCACGACGAGCTTCATCTTGTCGAGTACGCCGAATTGCTTGGCCTGCTGGATCGACAGGACCGCGTCGTGCCCCCAGTTGACGTTGACGAGAATATCGGCGCCGGAGTTGGCGACGTTGAGCAGATAGGACGAGAAGTCCGGCGCGCCGAGCGGCGAAACCTGATTGGTCACGGTGGTCCAGCCGTCGGCTGCGGTATTGTCCTGCATGGATTTCGTGACGGTATGGCCATACGTGTAGTCCGGCGTCATGTACGCCACTTTCTTGTTCTTCCCGAATTGCTTGACGAGAACCGGGGTTATGGCCGCCGCCGCGGTCTGTCCGAAGAAGTTCTGCCGAAAACCGTAGCGCACGCAGTCTTTTCCGGTAGTGTCGTTGGAACCCGAAATGCCGCAGACGAACAACACTTTTTCGCGCTGCGCCAGCTTGTTGAGCGCGACCGCGACCGCGCTTGAGGTTCCGCCGGTGATCATCACCGCCTTGTTTTCTGAAATGAAGCGCTGTTGCGCCTGTACGGCCTCGTTCGGCTTGGCTGCGGAGTCGGCGACACCAAGCTTCAGTTGCTTTCCGAGCACGCCCTTCTTGGTCTTCGGCGAGATCTTCTTGACCAGCTCGTTGCCTTCGTTGATGTGCTCAACCGCGAGCTGATAACCCTTCAGTTCGTCTTCGCCCTGCACGGCATACGTGCCGGTGCGCGGCACCGACGCGCCGATGAACACCGTGTCGCCTTTCGAGCCGTCGGGCCAGGTGCCAATCGGCGCCATGCCGACGGCCAATGCCGGCCGGGACATGCCGCTCGACAGCATTGTTCCGCCGATCAACCCTGCGCCTCCCTGCAGCAGGGTGCGCCGCGAAACGAACGAATTCATGCTTTGCTCGAATAACTTCCTGGTCATGACTTGATCCTCCCTGGACGTGTTCCGTTATCGTGCTTGATGGAACCGGGCGGGCGACCTGCCGCCGTACAGCACTATTTTGGCGGGAGAGTTTCATTCAAGGCAGTTCCAGGTCAATGTGACTTTGGTTGAACTAATCGAACGCAGTAACGTATCGTCACACGATATAATGCCTTCATTTTAATCCTGAATCGGGACGGTTCCGGCCTTTTAAGAAAAACGCGTCTACTCTAGTATGCTGCTACTCTAGTATGCTGCCAGGCATCTCCAGGACATTCGACGGGCCGATACATGAAAGCGACGAGCGCGAAATCGCAATCGTGGAGGGGCGCGGACCAGATAGCGGCAGAGAAAAACGAGAAAGCCCCAACCAGCGTCGCAAAGCCTCCAAGATGTGACGACCATCGCCCCACAGGCTCTCCCCACTTCAGCATCCTACCCAAGGCGGACTCCGCGGATTTGCGGGGCCCCTCGATCAAGAAGCCAGTGCAGGCGCGAAAGCTCAGCACTCGCGCGGAAAACGTGCTGAAAATCCTGGCGGTGGAACTGACGGGTGAAGAGCCCCCGCGGGGCAGATGGGTCCCGTCTGAACTCCTGCTGCAAAGGCTGAGCTACAAGCACCTCGCGGCCGCCCGGAACTGCGGTCCCCAAACTACCGCCGAGATCATCGAATGGGCGCAGGGAAGGGGGACAGATATCCGGCTTTCTTTCCCCGCGGGAAGATCGTTCTCCGCCATGTGGCAGCACGTTCTTGCAAAATGTTCGACCGGCGAGGTCTCAAAGGCCGAGATAGCCGACGCGCTCGAGACCTCGACTCGGCGCAGGAACACTCGAATTCCCGTGGCGCTGCAAAAGATACTGCTGCAATTCATCCGGTCATCGAACGAATGACCTTCGCAAATCCCCAAGACGACGGGAGTCTCTGCGCGTCATCGACGTAGGGCTTGTCGTTCCAGCCAGTCGGCCGGCGGGTATTTCGCCTTTGATATCGTCATTTCGCTTCCGATGTGACAGTACGGAGCGAGCCGGTCGTTTGACGGGCAGGGGGATGGGGATGGTTC
>JBAUUA010000383.1:0-1590 GCA_049582465.1 Bradyrhizobium sp.
CGGTCTTGCCGATCTCCTCCAGCAGCGCATCGAGCACGAGGCCAGCGTCGCCGATCAGCCCGATCCTGGCCTCGACGTCCTTGTTGAGATGCGCGGGATCGAGCGTCGAATGGATGATGGTCTTGCCCTTGGGCATGGCGATGCCGAACGAGGTTTCGGTGAACGAGCAGCCGATGCCGAAAATAACGTCGGCCTCGGCCAGGAATTTCGGTACCGCGCGCGGCACCGCGAGACCGCCCGAGCCGAGCGAGAGCGGATGCGTTTCGGGGAAGGACGATTTGCCGCCGAGGCTGGTCGTGACGGGAATCGCGAGCCGTTCGGCGAGGCGCTTCAGTTGCGGCCAGGCTTGCGCGTAATGCACGCCCTGGCCGGCATAGATCACCGGCCGCCTGGCCGACATCAGCAGCGCCGCCGCTTCCTTCACATGCACGGGGTCGGCGCCGTAGCGGGTGCGCAGCACCGGCGTGTAGTTCAAGGGCTCCGGCACCTCCTCGTTCCACATGTCGGCCGGGATTTCCACGATCACCGGTCCGCCGCGGCCGTTCTTGAGCTTCGTGAAGGCGCGGCGGAAGATATTGCCGACTTCGGCGGCGAGGTTGATCGGCTCCGATGATTTCGAAAACGCCTTCATCGCCTGGCTGGAATTGAAGTTCGGATCGATATTGGCAAGCCGCCGCGCGTATCCCATCGGCAGCACCAGCACGGGCACGGATTCGCCATAGCATTGCGCCACGCCGCCCATGGCGTTCTCGGCGCCGGGGCCGTGCTGCATGCAGAACGCGCCGATGCTGCGCCCGGAGGTGACCCGCGAGATCGCGTCCGCCATGTGAAGGCCGATGCGTTCCTGCCGCACCATCACAGGGCGGATATCGGCATTGGCGGCGTGCTCGATGAGGTGATTGACGGGATAGCCGCAGAGAATCTCGATTCCCTCGCGCTTCATGATTTCCGCAATGGCGGTGCCGAGCTTCATGCCGATTCCTCCCAGGACTGGCCGATGTTGGGCTCGGCCTTTGCCGGGTAGTTGGAACAGGAATCCATCGATTGGTAAAGCGTGTGCGACGCGGCTCCCCGGAAGCTCTGATATGCATCCGGGCGCGTTGGCTTCAGCCGGATCCCTCCAGCGCGCGCCGCAGCCGGCGGATGATGACGCCGCGGGCGCGGTCGTCGGCCGCCGCCTCGATCTGATCGTTGATATCGAGCACCAGTTTTGACATCTCGTTGTGCCAGTCCAGATGCGTCACCGCGTCCGGGGTGAGCCGGCGGCGGCGCGCCACATCCAGCAGCGTGGGTGCTGGCGTCGAAAGCTCGTAAATGTCGTCCAGCAGCGGCTGAAACAACTTTGCCGCCGGAATGATCCGCTCGGCGAGGCGCTCGGCCAGAGCCGCGATCGCGGCCTCTTCGCCGTGAACGAGGAATACGCCCCGTTCGATCGGGCGGCGCGCGGCGATCCATCGGGCGATCTCGCTGCCGTCGGCGTGGCCCGAATATTCGTCGATCATACGGACGCGCGCGGCCACCTTGATCTCGTCGCCCTGGATGCGAACGGCCTTGGCGCCTTCCTGGAGAAACCGGCCGAGGGTGCCACTG
>JBAUUA010000384.1:0-12303 GCA_049582465.1 Bradyrhizobium sp.
CTAATATCCTACTCTTGCACATAATTTAGCGCTGACAACCGGAAGCCGAAACGCATGCGTGAATTGTTCGACGAAGTGGCGGGGCAATCGCCGCTCGATCCGGAGGAGGCGGTGCGGCGCACGACCCGCACGCCGAAGCGGAAGCGCTTTTATGCCAAGGCCGGCGCCGTCGAAGGCAAGGAGGGGTTTGTCATCACGCTCGATGACAAGCCGATCCGCACGCCTTCCGGCCGTCAGGTAGCGGTGCCGGTCAGGACGATCGCCGATGCCATCTTGGCGGAGTGGGACGCACAGCAGGAGTTCATCGATCCCCTGACCATGCCGATGACCCGTTTTGCCAACAGCGTCGTCGACGGGGTGGTCGACCGGGTCGAGGCCGTCACCGACGACATGGCGAAATATTTCGAGTCCGATCTTCTGTTCTATCGCGCCGGCCACCCCGACGGGCTAGTGGCGCGGGAAGCGGCGCATTGGGATCCGCTGCTGTTCTGGGCCGCCGATACCCTGGGCGCGCATTTCATTCTCGCCGAAGGCATCGTGCATGTCCGCCAGCCGGAATCCGCGATTGCGGCGGCGCGGGCGGCGCTGCCCGGCGATCCCTGGTCGATCGCCGCGCTACACGTGATTACGACGCTGACCGGCTCGGCGCTGCTGGCCCTGGGGCTCCTGCGGGGGGTCGTGGATCCGGAACAGGCCTGGACCGCCGCCCATGTCGACGAGGACTGGAACATCGAGAAATGGGGCGTGGACGAAGAGGTCGCGGCGCGGCGGGCCGCGCGGCTGGTCGATTTCATGGCCGCCGCCCGCATCCTAAAAGCGCTGAATCCGCCCCTCGGTTAACGAGAGGTTTACGACGCTGGGCTAGCGTTCGCTGCCCAGCGAGTCCGCAAACATGACGATTTCCGTCACCCCGATCCTTCCGGTCGTCGCCGCCCAGAGCGCGGCGCCCGATCTCGTGTTGCAGCCGGGAAGCGTGGTCGACGCCCAGGTGCTGCAGGTTCTCGCCGACAATCTGGTGCGGATTGCGATCGCCAGCGTTTCGATCGACGTGCTGTCGGAAGTCCCGCTTGCCGCCGGCCAGGCGTTGCAGCTCGCGGTATCGCAGACGGCGGATGGCGTCAGGCTGGCCGTGGTCGGGCAGGGCGCCCCGGCCGCCGCATCCGGCGATACCGTCACGCTGACGCCGAGTGCGATAGCCGATGCCGCGGCACCCTCGGCCGCTGCGGCGCCGGTCCGGAATGTCCTGACGCCGCTGGAGCGCGTTGCCGTGTCGGCTGCGGCCGAGAGCGCGGCCGGCCAGCAGGACAGCCTGGCGCCGCTGTTCGCCAATCTCGGCGCCGTCGCCGGGTCGAGCGGTCTTCCGCCCAGACTGCAGCAGGCGGTGATGCAGGTGCTGGCGCAGCAGACCAGCCTCGATCAAAACCTGACCGGCAGCGCCGTCCAGACCGCCTTCCAGAAATCCGGGATCCTGCTCGAGGCCTCGCTGGCGTCGGGATCGGTTTCGCAAGCCTCCGGCGTGCCCGATCTCAAGGCCGCGCTGATCGTGCTGCGTCAGACGCTGGTGGCCGCGCTCGGCCCAGCCGGCGTGGCTGAACATCTCGCCGCGCCTGCGACTCCAATGCCGGGTGTCACCGCTGCTTCTGCTGCGGGATCCACCGCGCCGCAATCCGCCGCGCCTCAATCCGCTGCGCCGCAATTGGCCGGGGCGTCACCGACGCTGGTGCCGTCCTTGTCTGCGGGCGTCGAAGTGAGTGAGATCCTGTTGCCGCAGGTGGCCGCGGCCGCGGCCGAAGATTCCGTTCAACCCGGCAGCGCGGTCCGGATCGTGCTCCCGGAAGCGCTGCTCAATGCCGGGGCTCGTACGCTGACCACCGGTGCGGCGCTGAACCTGTTGCAGGAGACGTTGCAGCCGATGCCGCGGATTGTCGGCAACGCCGCGTTGCCGGCGGCACTGCCGACAAACGGCCGTGGCGATAACGTCACCTTCCATACCAACACGCCGCCGCCGCCATTTCGCGGCGCGCTGCCCTCGGCGCAACCGGTGGCTGCGCCGTCGATCGCGTCCAATGCCCCGCTGTCGGCAACGGCGCATCATCTGCTCGCCGATACCGACGCCGCGATCGCGCGCCAGACCTTGCTGCAGGTGGCCTCGCTGCCGGACCAGGTCGATACCGCGAGCCCGCGCGTCGATCCCAGCGTGCCGCGCTGGAATTTCGAAATCCCGTTCGCGACCCCGCAGGGAACCGCGATGGCGCAGTTCGAGATTTCGCGGGACGGCGGCGGCAATGAAGTCGAACCCGCCAAACGGGTGTGGCGGGCGCGGTTCTCGCTCGACGTCGAGCCGGCGGGTCCGGTTCACGCGCTGGTGTCGCTCGTCGGCGACAAGACCTCGGTGCGGATGTGGGCGGAACGGCCCGCGACCGCCGCGCAATTGCGCGCGGGCGTGGCGCAGCTGAGCCAGGCGCTCAGCAGGGCCGAGCTCCACCCCGGCGATATCGTGATCCGCGAAGGCGCGCCCCCGCAACCGGCGCCGGCCCGTGCCGGGCATTTCCTGGATCGCGCGCTATGAGCGTGGAGACGCGGAATCAGCTCGCCGTCGCGCTGCATTACGACAAGACCGGTGCGCCGCGCGTCATCGCCAAGGGCAAGGGCTCGATCGGCGCCAAGATCGTCGAAATCGCGAGAGCCCATGACATCCCGATCGAGGAGAACGAAGTGCTGGCGGGCGCGCTCTCCAACGTCGAAATCGGCGACGAGATTCCGGCCGAGCTCTACAAAGCGGTCGCGGAAGTGCTGATCTTCGTGCTGCGGCTGTCGAGGCCAATTCGCTAGCCGCTTGATCCGGATGCCATCGTTTTACCACGATGTCGTCAGCATCGTCGCCGCGGTCTTTCCCACACCGGATACTGCCATGATCCATCGCCGCCATGCGCTCGGCCTGCTTGCCGCCGCGAGCCTGTTGCCGTCGCGAAGCTTTGCCGACGTAGCACCCCAGCGCAGCGAGATCCGCGAAAGCCTGGCCAAGCATTTTCTCGATGTCGGAACCGTCGGCACCTTCGTCGGCTACAAGGTCGACGATTATCTCGTCATTGCCAGCGACAAGAACCGGTCGGGGGAAGCGAAGCTGCCGGCCTCGACCTTCAAGATCCCGAATTCAATCATCGCGCTGGAAACCGGCGTGGTCTCCGATCCCGACAAGGACGTCTTCAAGTGGGACGGCGTCGTCAGGAGCATCGAGGCCTGGAACAAAGACCACACCCTGCGCAGCGCGATCGCCGCTTCCGCTGTGCCGGTCTATCAGGAAATCGCCCGGCGCATCGGCCAGGAGCGGATGCAGAAATATGTCGATCTGTTCGAATACGGCAACCGCGACATCGGCGGCGGCATCGACCAGTTCTGGCTGACCGGCAATTTGCGCATCGATCCGGTGCAGCAGGTCGATTTCGTCGACCGGCTGCGGCGCGGCGTCCTGCCGGTGTCGAAACGCAGCCAGGACCTGGTGCGGGATATATTGCCGGTCACCAAGGCCGGCGACACCATCATCCGCGCCAAGAGCGGCCTGCTCGGCGCCGAAATCGGCAAGCCGTCGCTGGGCTGGATGGTGGGTTGGGCCGAGAAGGGCGACGCCCGTACCGTGTTCGCGCTCAACATGGATTGCCTGGAGCCGCGCCATATCGCCGATCGCATGGCCATCACCCAGCAATGCCTGGGCGATATCGGCGCGCTCTGATCCGCCGATAGCTGTCATTCGCGGCGCGGACTGGTGCTGAAAGCGCGGCTGGACTAGCTTCTCCGGCGTTACAAGAAACCCCAAGAAGCCTGAAAAAACGCCTGGAGGAAATCATGAAATCCGCAATCTGGATGTCGTCGCTCGCGGTTGCCGCGGCCGGCGGCTGGTTCGCCGCGACGATGTTTGCTGGCCCAGCGACCGGCAAGGAGCCGCGCTTTCCGCAACTGACCATGGACCAGCTCAGCGACGCGCAGAAGCCGCTGGGCGAGCAGATCATGAAGGTGTCGAGCGTCGGCCTCGGCGGACCGTACAACCCGATGATCCGCAGCCCGGTGCTGGGCCAGCGCCTCTATGACTTATTTTACTATCTGCGCTGGCAGACCTCCGTCCCGACCAAGCTCAACGAATTCGCGATCCTGATCATCGGGCGGCAGTGGCGCTCGCAGGTCGAGTGGTTCGCGCATGCGCCGCTGGCCGCGAAGGCGGGCTTGTCGGCCGACATCATCGCCGAGCTGAAGGCCGGCAAGCGGCCGTCGAACATGGCCGAGGACGAGGCCGTCGTGTACGACTTCGTCACCGAACTCACGACCACGCGGAAGGTCGCCGACGCGACCTTTGCGCGGGCGAAGAAGGTGTTCAACGATCAGCAGATCGTGGACCTGACCGCGGTCGCCGGCAATTACGTCATGGTGGCGATGCTGCTGGCGATGGCGGAAGAAACCGTGCCTGCGGGCAAGGAAGAGCCGTTCAAGGTCGGCGAGAAGTAAGTCGCGCTCTCGGGCACGCGTCATGGCCGGACCCGTTCCGGCCATGCAGGTCTTTAACAGCTGCTATTCAATGACCTCGTCGGCGCGCACCAGAAACGCTTCTGGGATCTTCAATTCGAGCGCTTTCGCAATTTTTTGATTGACGATGAGCTGGAACCGCGTCGGCTGCTCGACGGCAATATCGGCCGGTTTGGCGCCGCGCAGAATCTTGTCGACGAGAAGCGAAACATGATGCGCCATTTCGACCTGATCGGCGCCGTAGGAAAGCAGGTGGCCTGAAACGGCGATCTCGCGCGACCAGCCGCAGGTGGGAATCCCGTATATGAGCGCGACGTTGTGAATCCGATTCCTGCTTTGAAACAAAAGGCCACCCGGCGCAAACGCGAGCGCCTGCACTTTCGCCTGCTTCATCTCCTCGAAAACGGTTGCGACCCGGTCCACGGATCTGAACTCGAAAGGCAGCACCGTAAGGCCCAGCTGCCTGGCAGCGGCTTCGCCCTCCCTCAGATATCCTTGAGCCGAGGGTTCCGCGGGATTGAGGAGCAGCGCGACGCGCGACATCGACGGGACGATTTCCCGCAGGAGTTCGAATCGCTTGGCGGTCAGATCGGTGGCGACTTGCGTCAATCCCGTGATGTTTCCGCGGGGCGCGCAAGGCTCGCCACGAGCTTCGATCCGACGGGATCGGCGACAAATAGAAACACGATTGGAATGTCTGCCGTGGCGTCCTTGGCGTAGGGAGCCGCGATGTTGCCGACGGTGACGATCACGTCGACCTTCAACGCAACGAGCTCTCTTGCCATGCTGCGAAACCGGTCCGGATTTTCGTTTGGAAATCGATGTTCGAACCGGATGTTCTGACCCTCGGTATATCCCAGGTCCCGAAAGCCGCGCACGAGCGCATCAAAATAGGGTTGTTCGTCGCTGGGGCTTCCGGCGTGCCACAATACCCCGATGACAGCAGGAGTGTTCTGGGCCGCGCTGGCTGCACCCGCAACCAACGCCGCACCCGCTACTCCTGCAATGAAATCGCGTCGTCTCATCTGGCTCGCTCCCCAAATCTGAGATTGAACAATACTGGCTCAATCCGGCATTTCCGAGGGAGATTCATGTCGGACGTTGTGCGGCGCTAAACCTGCCCGTTCGTGGCCGTCTTCGCATCCTTTCCGATCCGGCCGAGATGGGTGAACGTGAATCCGGCGGAATATTTCAACCCGTAGCCAAGCGCGCGGTCGATGCCGATATGCGCGAGCCAGATCATCGCGATCGAGAGCGTCAGCGGGGAGGCGAGACCGAACCCGGTTGTCATCAACGCCATCGGCGCCATGTAGCTGTGCGCGGCATTGTAGATGACGGCGCCGGCGCGGGGCCCGGCGAGATAGCCGGCAAAGCTCAGGTCCGGGACCAGGAACAGCACCGCATAAACCCACCAGGAGCCGCCCCAGACCGCGTAGAGCATGGTCATGCCCGCGAAAAGCGTGAGGCCCTCCAGACGGAGCAGGGTCCGGCAGCCGCCCGTGGCGGCGCCGGTGGTTGGGGTTGCGATGGTCCCGTTCATGGCTGTCCTTTCCGAAATGGCCCGGCAAATCTACCCCGTCCAGCCGCCGTTTCGGTGACCGAAAGCCGGTTTCCGGTTCGGAAAATGCCGTGTTAGAACCCGGTCAAATCCTGGGCAAAACGATGGGCGGGAGCCAATGAAAGATATCCTGGAAACCCTTGAAGACCGGCGCGCCGGGGCGCGGCTGGGCGGCGGCGAAAAGCGCATCGAGGCGCAGCACGCCCGCGGCAAGCTGACCGCGCGGGAGCGCATCGAGCTCCTGCTCGACAAGGGCAGTTTCGAGGAATTCGACATGTTCGTCGAGCACCGCTCGACCGAATTCGGCATGGACAAGACCAAGGTGCCGGGCGACGGCGTCGTCACCGGCTGGGGCACCGTCAACGGCCGCAAGACGTTTGTGTTCGCCAAGGATTTTACCGTGTTCGGCGGCTCGCTGTCCGAGACGCACGCGCAAAAGATCGTCAAGATCCAGGACATGGCGATGAAGGCGAGGGCGCCGATCATCGGGCTCTATGACGCCGGCGGCGCGCGCATCCAGGAGGGCGTGGCTGCCTTGGCGGGCTATTCCTACGTGTTCCGCCGCAACGTCATAGCCTCGGGCGTGATCCCGCAGATCTCCGTCATCATGGGTCCCTGCGCCGGCGGCGACGTCTATTCGCCTGCCATGACCGATTTCATCTTCATGGTGAAGAACACGAGCTACATGTTCGTGACCGGCCCGGACGTGGTGAAGACCGTCACCAACGAGGTCGTCACGGCGGAAGAACTCGGCGGCGCCAGCGTTCACGCCACGCGCTCCTCGATTGCGGATGGCGCCTTCGAGAACGACGTCGAGACGCTGCTGCAGATGCGCCGGCTGATCGACTTTCTGCCCTCCAACAACACCGACGGCGTGCCGCAGTGGCCGAGCTTCGACGACATCGAGCGCGTCGACATGTCCTTGGACACGCTGATCCCCGACAATCCGAACAAGCCCTACGACATGAAGGAATTGATCCTGAAGGTCGTGGACGAGGGCGACTTCTTCGAAATCTCCGAGGCCTTCGCCAAGAACATCGTCACCGGCTTCGGCCGCATCGCAGGCCGCACCGTCGGCTTCGTCGCCAACCAGCCGATGGTGCTGGCCGGCGTGCTCGACTCGGACGCTTCGCGCAAGGCTGCGCGGTTTGTCAGGTTCTGCGATGCCTTCAACATCCCGATCGTGACCTTCGTGGACGTGCCGGGCTTCCTGCCGGGCACCGCGCAGGAATATGGCGGCCTGATCAAGCATGGCGCGAAGCTCCTGTTCGCCTATTCGCAATGCACGGTGCCGCTGGTGACGGTGATCACCCGCAAGGCCTATGGCGGCGCGTTCGACGTGATGGCCTCAAAGGAAATCGGCGCCGACATGAATTACGCCTGGCCGACCGCGCAGATCGCCGTGATGGGAGCCAAGGGCGCGGTCGAGATCATTTTCCGCAGCGATATCGGCGATGCCGACAAGATCGCCGCCCGCACCAAGGAATATGAAGACCGGTTCCTGTCGCCCTTCATCGCCGCCGAGCGCGGCTATATCGACGACGTCATCATGCCGCATTCGACGCGCCGCCGGATCGCGCGGGCGCTCGCCATGCTCAGGGACAAGCATGTCGAGATGCCGATGAAGAAGCACGACAATTTGCCGCTGTGAGCTGAGAGCAGGGGAGTGCAGTGACGCAGCAGCGCCTGTCCGACAAGCAAATGGTGCGCGAGTTGGAATTGGGCGCGAGCGGTTGCTTTCGGAGCCGGCGTCGCAGAGGCTGCTATCCCTCCTGCGGCGCCGGGTGGAACTTGCGCTCGAACTTGCGTAGCGATGACTGAAGACTCCCCTATCGACGAGATTTCCGAGATCGAAGCGCGGATCGAGGCACTTGCAGAGATCGCGGAACGCTGCCGGAAGTTCATTCTGGCTTCCAAGATAGCGATCGGCGGTGGCGGCGTCTTGCTGCTCGTTACGATCCTCGGGCTCTTCGGCTTCGGTCAGGTCGCCGCCCTCGGATCGATCGCTCTGGTGCTGGGCGGGATCGTCTCGCTCGGCTCGAATCTCAGCACGTTGCAGCAGACGGACGGCGCCATCAGCGCCGCGGAGGCACGCCGGTCGCAACTGATCGGCGCGATCGACCTTCGCCTGGTTCGTGACACGCCGACGAAGCTGACATGAGGCGCTGGTTTCGCGCGTCTCTTTGGCTGTGATATGGCTGCGAGCTTGTACCCGCGCCCTCATTGGCTAAAATCGGCGCGAAAGGGAGCCCGGGCCATGACCACGCTGTTCGCCTTCCTGCACCACCTCTGCGCCTTCACGCTCGTTTCCGCTGTCGCCATCGAGTTCGCGCTGATCCGCTCCGAGCTGACGCTTGCCTCGGCGCGACGGTTGCAGGTGACCGACCTAGTGCTCGGCATTGCCGCGGGCGCGCTGCTGGTGATCGGGCTGCTGCGGGTGTTCTTCTTCGAGAAGGGCGCGAGTTATTATTTCCACAGCCACGCCTTTCTGACGAAATTCTCGCTCTTCATCGTGGTCGGGCTGTTGTCGATCATTCCGACCAGGGAGTTTCTGTCGTGGCGCGGGGCGCTGACGGCGGGGCAGGTGCCTTCGATCAGCGCCAAAAAACTGAGGCTGGTGACCGGGATCATTCACGGCGAGCTGTTCGCCATCGTCATCATCCTGCTCTGCGCCGCGATCATGGCGCGGGGCGGATGGGTGTAGGCGGCGCGTTGGAAGACCAGTTCGCTCCGTCATTCCGGGGCGCGCGAAGCGCGAGCCCGGAATCCATAACCACGATCGGGAGTATGGATTCCGGGCTCAGCCCTGCGGGCTGCCCCGGAATGACAAAAAAATCCACAGGGGAGAAACGCCGATGCCCTTAGCCTATTTCGTTGTCCGCGCCACCGTTGCCGACGCTGCCAGGCGCAAGGCGTTCGATGAATGGTACCGAGACGAGCATCTGCCGGACGCCGCCAAGGCGTTCGGCGTGAAGAAGGCGCGGCGATTCTGGAGCCTCACGGATCCCTCGCTGCATGTGGCGATGTACGAGTTCGCCGATCAGGCCGCGCTCGATCGCGCCATGGACGGGGATTCCCTGAAGACGCTGGTTGCCGAGTTCGACCGCTGCTGGCGCGAGGTGACGCGCACGCGCGAGATGCTGGTGCTGGCGGAGGAGTTCGGCTAGCTCTTGTCATTCCGGGACGCGCCACTTGGCGCGGGCCCGGAATCCATACTCCCGATCGTGGTTATGGATTCCGGGCTCAGCCCGTTGGGCTGCCCCGGAATGACGAGTGCGTAGTTGCGTGGTGTTCCTCGCGATAGGGACCATAGCTGAACACGCGATTCAGCTGCCATTCATCTCGATACATTCACACTCTCTGCGCATCACTCGTTCGAACACGAGGAGGGGAGACGTCATGGAACGCCGCCACTTTCTGAAACTTGCCATCGGAATCGCCGCCGGGACCGCCGGGCTGGCCGCGGGCGCGCAGGCCGCGCCGTTGTCGCCGCGTCCGCCTGGCGGAGATGAACATTTGCGGCCCGCGCATCCGGATGTTCATCCCGCTGTCACGACCGAGGCGGAGGTTGAGAAGCTCAGGCCGGAACAGGTGCGCTGGGGCCGCCACTGGCATCATCATCACTGGCACCGCCGCTGGCATTGGCATCGCCGGCATTGGGGCTGGCATCACCGGCACTGGCGGTGACGCGTTCTCCCGAAGCCGCCTGCCACATGGTTTGCGTCAGGTCCGTAACCGCCGCGTCGCGGCAAGATTGAGAGGAAAGGGAAGGGGCTATGAAGATACTCGTTGCATCGGCGTTTGCTGTTTGCCTCAGTCTGGCCGCGGTCTCGGCGTCGCGCGCCATGCCGCTTGCGCCGCTCGACCAGGCTGTCTCCGCCGACGTGATCCGCGTCGCCGGCGGCTGCGGACCCGGCTGGCACCGCGGTCCCTACGGTGGATGCCGCCCGATGTATAATTGCCCGCCGGGCTGGCATTCCGGCCCGTTCGGCCGGCGCTGTTTCCGGAAACTGGTAGGGGACATGCTAGAGGGCGGGAATTCCCGCCCTCTTTTTTAAGCACCGTTTCATCCGGTCTTTATCCTTAAAACAAAACCCCGCGTGAAGCGGGGTTTTGCCGATGTACTGAATGAATTCAGCGCTCAGATCGGCCGGCAGCGGCCATAGCGCCAGCTGAAGCCGATCGGGCAAACGCGCCCGCGCGGCACTACCACGACCGGCCGCTCGACCACGCGCGGAGCAACGACCACGACCCCGCCATTGGGGCGGCATCCGCCATAGGGGCCGCGATGGAAGCCGAGGCCGCAGCCGCCGGCGGCATTGGCCGCGCCGAAGCTCGCGAACGTGCCGGCAACCAGAGCTGCTGCGAATAGGTACTTCATGTTTTCTCCCTTCATAGGGCCGCGGGCGCGGCGCATCGTCATGATGGTCCAGATACAACTCGGCACGTTAAATGTTTGCGACATCGAATGGCGTCCGAACCTAATCAGGGAGACGTGAACGCGGAATGAATGCGATCGGTTCCGGATTTTCGGGCCGCGCTAGCGGGAGCCGAGAAACGTCAGCATCAGCTCGTCGAATTTCTGCGGGGCATCGAGAAATACCAGGTGTCCGGCGTTGGCGATCACCTCGGCGCGCGCATCGGGCATTTTTGCGGCGAGCGCCTGGGCGAGTTCGGCATTGTGCCCCATTTTCGGGCGCAGCGCCTCCGGCGCGTTGGGCCTGCCCGGCGCGTTGTGGTCGTCGGCGCCCATGATGAACAGCGTAGGCTCGGTGATCAGCGGAATTTCGTGCACCACCGGCTCGCGATAGATCATCTGCCCGGATGAGACAAAGGCGCGCAGCCAGCGCGGATAGTCGGCACTGCCCTTGATGTTGAAGCGCGCATCGATGAAGGGCGTCACCTGGTCCGGCGGAAGTTTCAGGGAATAATTGGTTTCGAGCTGCTTGCGGTAGCCCTCGGCGGTCAGCCTGTCCTCGCTCTCCAGGATTTTCTCGGTCGGCGTCGGCGGCACATAGAACCGGTAGTCCTCGAGGCCGATCGGCGCCGCCAGCAACAGATGCGCCACGCGATCCGGATAGGCCCGCGCGATGCGCACCCCCAGCATGCCGCCGAGCGAATGCGCCACGATATCGGCCTTGCCGATCTGGAGATGATCGAGCAGCGCGATGGTGTTGCGCGCCAGCGTATCGAAATGCAGCTCACCCGAGGGTGTTGAGGATTTGCCGAAGCCGATCTGGTCGGGCACCACCACGCGATAGCCGACGTCGGTGAGCGTCTTGATGACAGGCGCCCAATAGCTCGACGGGAAATTGCGGCCGTGCAACAGCACCACGACGCGGCCGTTCGGCTGCGCCGGGGCCACGTCCATATAGGTCATCCGCAACGGTTCGCCGTCATTGACGAGCGGCAGCAGATGGACGGGGTAGGGATACGCAAAGCCTTCGAGGTCGATGCCGTAGGGCTCGCGCTGGGCAGATTCGGCGGCAAAGGCAGCGGTGGATGGCGCGAGGAGAAGAAGGGCGGCAGAGATCGCCAGAACGGAAACACGAATCATCGAAGACTCCGGGGAATGGACGGGCACTGATGCCCGGGCAAAGGCGCGAAGCGCGTCTACGCGGCTGGTGACCCGGGCATCCGCGTGCCAGCTGCATAGCAGCAGGCGAGGCGAGGACGGCCGGGACAAGCCCGGCCGTGACGACAATTTCCCGTGATGTCTTTCCGCTATTCGTGATCGCCGAACAGCGCCGCGAAGCGCTTCTCGCCGGTGCGGCTGAAATTGACGACGCGGCTGCCGGGGGTAGCGTCGCGCGCGGCCCATTTGAGTTCGGTGAACCGCGTCATGATCGCGGCTCCCAGCGTGCCCGCCAGATGATGGCGCCGCTCGCTCCAGTCGAGACAGGCCTTGCACACCGGGCGGCGGGGATGGGCCAGCATGTCAGATGAAATCTGCAAGGCGCTTTCCAGGAAACGCTGGCCCTCGGCTGTCAGCTCGATGTCCTGCTTCTTCTGCCGCACCAGCCGCTGCTTCTTCAGGCTGTCGAGCATCTGCACGCCGAGATCGCCGGCGAGGTGGTCGTAGCAGATCCGCGCGCGGCGCAGCGCCGGATCCTTCGGCCCGGTGCGCACGCGCATGTGACCGGCGCGCGCGGCCAGCCCCGCAAGACCTTCGAGCACGCCGGCGACGTCGGGATCGCTGAGCCGGTAATAGCGGTGGCGGCCCTGTTTTT
>JBAUUA010000385.1:0-4492 GCA_049582465.1 Bradyrhizobium sp.
AGGATCAGTCCGTTCACTAAGCCCGACAGAGGGTAAATTTCGGGTGAAGGGTTCCGCGCGCGGCGGGCGCGACCGCGGTTATTTCTGGACCCGAATGCGATCCAATGCAATGAAGACAGGCCATTTACGGCTGTTGAGAGACATTCCAGCGGGTTGAAGAGTTTTTTCGCTTGGCAGAATGGTTGTGATTACCGAGAATGCGCGCTCATAAAGCTCCGTTTTTCTGGCAGAATCCAGCCACCAGAGCAGCGGAATCAGGGACGGCGCCCGACGATGACCCAGCATGATGGCGAACTGTCGCCTCCGTTCGAGATCGTGGAGCCGGCCAACTGGCTGGCGCCGATCATCTTCAACTCGCCGCATTCCGGCTCGGTCTATCCGGCCGAATTCCTCGACGCCTCGCGGATCGATCTGGCGGCTCTGCGCCGCTCCGAAGACTCGTTCATGGACGAGCTGATCGGCGGCTTGAGCGAGCTCGGATTTCCGGTCGTCCGCGTCAATTTTCCGCGCTCCTATGTCGACGTCAACCGCGAGCCCTACGAGCTTGATCCGCGGATGTTTTCAGGCCGATTGCCCAGCTTCGCCAATACGCGATCGATGCGGGTGGCCGGCGGGCTCGGCACCATCCCGCGCGTGGTCGGCGACGGCCAGGAGATCTATCGCGAGCGGCTTTCGGTCGACGATGCGCTGGGACGGATCGAGGCGCTCTACAAGCCCTATCACCGCGCGCTGCGGCGGCTGATCAACAAGGCGCATCAGGCATTCGGCACCGTGGTGGTGGTGGATTGCCATTCGATGCCCTCGGTCGGCGTCTCGCGCGACGAGCCGCGGCGGCCCGACCTCGTGATCGGCGATCGCTATGGCACGAGCTGCGCGGCGCTGCTTCCCGACATGGTCGAGGAAACCATGCGGGCGCTGGGCTATTCGGTCGGCCGCAACAAGCCGTATGCCGGCGGTTTCATCACCGAGCATTACGGCAACCCGGCTAGCGGATTGCACACCATCCAGCTCGAGTTGAACCGGGCGATCTACATGGACGAACGCCGGCGCGAACGCAGCGCAGGCTTTGCGCGGGTGGCGGCGGACTTCACCGTGCTGGCGGATGCGCTGGCCGCGGTTCCGCTCGGCGATCTCGGACCGTTCCAGGCCGCAGCGGAGTAGAACCTATCCATTTGTCATTCCGGGGCGCGCCTCTTGGCGCGAGCCCGGAATCCATACTCCCGATCGTGGTTATGGATTCCGGGCTCGCTCCCTTCGGTCGCGCACTGGAATGACGGTGACAAGAAAAAAGGGCCGCTTGAATGAACAAGCGGCCCAAGTCTAGGGAGGAAACGCCCAAGGAGGGCAGCGATAGCGCGAGGCGCTACCGCACCGCAACAATATGCGACCGCGCTGCACAAAGTGCAAGGGTTTTTGAATCATTTCCCATGCAAAATTCACAGAGCTGGGCAGCGCGGCAAAAAGCCACTGCTTTGCGTCTTTGTCAGTTATTTCAATTAGTTAGACGAATAGTTGCCTGAGGATTAATGCGACTTGCGATTCGTCTCGCAAAATGTCTCGAATTCGTGATCGGGGCGTAGTCGAAAAATATACCTCTATCCCACCCGATTCGATCCGATGAAAAACTGCCGATGTAGGCGGGGATAGGGCTCCGCACCGCGTGCGCGATCGAAAGGATTGGGCTAGGCAAGAGCGAAGCCATGCTCCATCCCCCGCGCCACTCCTTGGGAAACAGCCGTGACGGTTATTGATTTTAGAGCCTTCATCGGCCGGCTTGCGACCTCTTCGGGGGAAACCATCCTGCCGTTCTTCAGGACCTCGCTGTCCGTCGAAAACAAAGGCGACAGCCACGATTTCGATCCGGTGACCGAGGCCGACCGTGCCGCGGAAGCGGTGATGCGGCGGCTGATCAAGGCCAACTTCCCCCAGCACGGCATCGTCGGCGAGGAATTCGGCAGCGAGCGCGAGGACGCCGATTATGTCTGGGTGCTGGATCCGATCGACGGCACCAAATCCTTCATCGCGGGCTTTCCGATCTGGGGCACGCTGATCGCGCTGCTGCACAAGGGCACGCCGGTGTTCGGCATGATGCACCAGCCCTTCATCGGCGAGCGCTTTTCCGGCGACTCAGGCTCAGCACATTACGAGGGGCCGTCGGGGACGCGGAAGCTGGCGGTGCGGCGCTGCGCCTCACTCGCCGAGGCAACCTCGTTCACCACCAGTCCGCTCTTGATGAACGCCGCCGATCGCGCCGCCTTCGGCCGCGTCGAGGACGCGGTGCGGCTGACGCGTTACGGCGGCGACTGCTATTCCTACTGCATGCTCGCCGCCGGCCATCTCGATCTCGTCATCGAAACCGAACTGAAACCCTACGATATCGCGGCCTTGATCCCGATCATCACCGGCGCCGGCGGCATCGTCACCACCTGGGAAGGCAAGCCCGCCCAGGGCGGCGGCCGCATCATCGCGGCCGGCGATCCCAGGGGGCATGAAGCGGCGATGAAGCTGCTCAACAGCTAGGAGGGGTCATGCGAAGGGTCGGCGCGGTGCTGGCAGGATTGTCGGTGCTGCTGGCGCCGACCCTGGCCATCGCCCAGGACTTTCCGACAAGACCGATTCGGCTGATCGTGCCGTTTCCACCCGGCGGACCCAACGACATCATCGCCCGCGTGATCGGCCAGCGCATGTCGGAGCTGACCAAACAGCCGGTCGTGATCGACAATCGCGGCGGCCAGGGCGGCGTGCTCGGGACCGACGCGGTGGCGAAGGCGGCACCGGATGGCTAGCGATCTCGAGCGCGGGAGCGCTCGCCATCAGTCCCAGCATGGAAAAAGTCGCCTATGACACGCCAAGGGATCTGGCGCCGGTCACGCTGGTCGCCACGGTGCCGGAAATGCTTGTCGTCGCGAGCAACGTTCCCGCGCACGACATGACTGAGCTGATCGCGCTCGCCAGGGCGCAGCCGGGAAAACTCAATTTCGCCTCCTCCGGTCCCGGCAGCCTGCCGCATCTGGCGGGCGAACTGCTCAAGCTCACCGCCAAAATCGATCTCGTCCACGTGCCCTATCGGGGCGCCGCTCCCGCAGTGAACGATCTGTTGGGCCAGCAGGTGCAGATGGCGTTCCTCGACCTGCCGGTGCTGCTGCCGCAGATCAGGGCCGGCGCCCTGCGCGGCATCGCGATCGGCTCGCCGCAGCGCGCGCCGACCGCGATGGAGGTGCCGACGACAGCTGAAGCCGGCATGCCGGAACTGCGGGTGGAGAACTGGTACGGCATGGTGGCGCCCGCGGGCACGCCGCCGGCCATCATCGCCGCGCTGAACAGGATCGCGACCGAGGCGATGGCCGACGCGAGCGTGAAGGAAAAGCTCGCCAGCCAGGGCGCCGAGCTGATCGGCGACACCCCGGAGCATTTTCGCGGTTTCATCGAGAGCGAGATCGCGAAATGGGCGAAGGTGATCAAGGACGCCGGCATCGCGACGGAGAAGTAAGCCCGCGCCGATAGCGTGACTCGCGGTGTGACCCTTTCTTATCCCTCCCCGTTGTGCGGAAGGTGGCGCGAAGCGCCGGGTGGGGGGTAGCGCACGGCAGTGCGCGAAAAATTGCCTCGCGGAAGCAGCCCCCCACCCGTCACATGCTCGCTACGCTCAGGATGTGCCACCCTCCCCACGAGGGGGAGGGATAAGGAGCACCGACGCCCAAAACTTCACTAATGCTCCGCCGCCTTGCGCAGATGCTCCACCAGCAGCTTCGCCGGCCGGGGCAAGGTCTTAAAACTGCGGGCGCAGATCGAAAGCCGGCGGTTGGCCCAGGGGTCTTTGATCCGGATCACACTGATCTTCATCGACCGCGCGCAGCGTCTGGCTGCGATCTCCGGCATCACGGCCACGCCGATGCCCGCGGCCACCATCTGGCCGATCGCATCGAAATTGTTGAGCCGCGCGCGAAAGCGCAGCCGCGTTCCGAGCCGGGCGGCATGTCCGGCGATATGGGCATGCAATGCGCTCGAGGTGATCAGGCCGACGAAATCCCGCTCCACCACCTCGCGAAATTCGACCTGCCGCCGGTTCGCCAGTTCGTCCTGGCGCGTGGCGACCAGCACCAGGCGGTCCTCGCTGAAGGCAATCCGCTCGATGCTGTCGGGCAGCGCATGCTCTGCCGCGAGTCCAAGATCGGCGGCCCCGGTGGCAATCGCGCGCGCGATCTCGCCGCTCTCGCGCTCCTCGACGTCGATGGAGATGTGCGGATGCTCGGCGAGAAAGGCGGCCAGCGTCTTCGGCAGATATTCCGACAGCCCCGACGTATTGGCGAGGAAGCGGACGGTGGCCTTCACGCCGCGCGAAAAGGCGGCGAGATCACCGCGCATCGTCTCCACATTGTGCAGCACGATCCGCGCATGATCGAGCAGGCTCTCGCCGGCCGCGGTGAGTTCGACGCCGCGGCGGCCGCGCCTGAGCAGCGAGACGCCGAGCGCCGCCTCCAGGCCCTTGATC
>JBAUUA010000386.1:0-5080 GCA_049582465.1 Bradyrhizobium sp.
CACCTGGATCGCATCTGTCGATGCGATCCGACCTCTCCCACAAGGGGAGAGGTGAATCGAGAGCGCGGCGCCAATCATCAATCCCGCTCGACACGGAACGTGCTGAACTGAAATTTCTGCGTCGCGCCCCAGGGCGTGACGTGCTCGTGCCGCCGCGCATCGATCAGCTCGAAGCCGCGCCCCAGCGTCGCGGCCAGACCGGCCGCGTCGTATCGGCTGACGAGAAGGCCGCTGCACCGCTCCGGCCCATCGGGCGCGAAGGTGCCGATAATGGCATGCCCGCCGGGCCGCACGGCGCGCCGAAGCCGCGCAATATAGGCGGCCTGATCCTCACGCTCGGTGAGAAAGTGAAAGGCCGCCCGGTCGTGCCAGATGTCATAGGTCCGCGACGGCTCCCAGATGGTCACGTCGGCGGCAACCCATGTGACCCGGCTTGCACTTTCACCCACGCGCGACCGCGCGGCAGCAAGCGCCGCCTCCGACAGATCAAGCACCGTCACATCCTCATACCCCCGCAAGACCAGGCAATCGACCAGCCGGGACGCACCGCCGCCAATGTCGATGATGCCGGAGCCAGGCACGGCTCCGACAAGCCCGATCAGTTCCAGGGAAATGGCGGGCGTTTCCTGAAACCAGCTCACCTGGTTTTCGCCCTTGCTGGCGTAGACGTTCTCCCAATGATCGTGTCGGCTCGCATCGGTCATGGCTTCCTCCTCGCCTGGCGGCGATCGTGCGAACTGGCAACAATGGCACCCTTCCGCCAATCATCTGGGCGCTGCGCGCGCCTTCGCTACAGGAAAACCTTCGCGGAAGATCGGTCATTCCGGTATTTCCAAGGCTTGTGATCCCGTGAGATGGTTCCCAGATGAATGAGTAACCCAGCCTGACCGACCCTTGCCAACCTTCGAGACCATGGGTTCCCAAGTGCATTATTTGCCGCTCACTCCCGTCCTGTTTTCGATCCTGGTGTTTCTGTTCATCGGGCTGGTCATCCTGATCCAGCTTCGCATCCTGCGCTACGCCTATATGCGGCTCGGCGTGAGCCCGGGCGCGGCGCTGATGCTGCTGTTCGGTTCGCTGATCGGCAGCTATTTCAATATTCCGATCACCGTGCTGCCCGGACAGACCATGCAGTCGGGGCAGATCGTCGACTACTTCGGCATGCAATATGTCGTGCCGTACGTTGTTTCGTCGCCGGGGACGGTGATCGCCGTCAATGTCGGCGGCGCTGTGATCCCGACCCTGATGTCCACCTATCTCGTCATCCGCTATCAGCTCTGGCTGAAGGGTCTGATCGCGACCGTCCTGATCGCCTTCATCATCCACATGATGGCGACGCCCGTGCACGGCCTCGGCATCGCGGTGCCGGTATTCGCGCCCGTGGTGACCACGGCCATCCTTGCCTTCATCCTGTCGCGCGAATATGCGGCACCCCTGGCCTATATCGGCGGCTCGATGGGCACGCTGATCGGCGCCGATCTGCTCAATCTGGACAAGATCAGCGGCCTCGGCGCGCCGGTCGCCTCGATCGGCGGCGCGGGAACCTTCGACGGCATATTCCTGACCGGGATCCTCGCCGTGCTTCTGGCCGGCATTGCCTCGCCGTCGCGGCCGCGGCCGGCCTGGTGAGCCGAAAATGCCGTGTGGCGGACAATCGCGGCGGCGCGAGTTGTCACCCTCTCCGACTCCCCATAATAAGAACCAAACGCCACCGAGCGTGACGATCGCGACCGGTCGTTCATGCTCGAAAAGTGCGAAGGGTAAGGGTTACGCCTATGGAAGCTCAGTTGCGCGCCGTGTCTGTCCCCGCTCCAGCCAAAAAATGGTCACCCGCACCGGATGCCAGCGACATCGTCAAAAGCATCCATGCGATGCTGCATCCGCGCAACATCGTGCTGGTCGGGGCCACCGACAAGCCGGGCAACTATGCCGAGCGCATCTGGAACAACCTGATCAAATACAAGTTCGAAGGCGGACTTTACCCGGTCAATTCCAAGCGCGAAACGATCTGGGGCGTGCCCTGCTACAAGGATTTCGCAAGCCTGCCGGAAAAGCCGGACCACGTGCTGGTGCTGGTTCCCGCCCGCTTCGCGGTTCAGGTGATCCGCGACGCGGCCGCGGCCGGCGCGCGCTCGGCGACCATCGTCACCTCGGGCTTCAGCGAATTGCAGGACGAGGAAAGCCAGCGGCTCGCGGTGGAATTGCGAGAGGCCATCAAGGAGACCGGCCTTGCGGTCACCGGTCCGAATTGTCTCGGCAATCTGAGCGCCGGCGAAAAGATGTTCACCAACATCGACGACCGCATCGTCACCATGGAAGCGGGGCCGGTGGCGATCGCCGGCCAGTCCGGCGCGATCGTGATGGCGATCCGTCAGGCGCTGGAGGATCGCGGCGTCGGCGTCGGCTACATGGTCACGACCGGCAACGAGGCCGGCCTCGAGACGCCCGATCTGATGCGCTATTTCGCCGCCGATCCCTCCATCCGGGTGATCGTGGTCTACCTGGAAGGGGTGCGCAACACGCGAGTGTTCCGCGAGGCCTGCAAGGCCGCGCGCGCCGCCGGCAAGCCGGTGATCGCGCTCAAGCTCGGGGCGTCCGAGGGCGGACGCGCCGCCGCCATGGCGCACACCGGCGCGCTGGCCGGCTCGATCGAGACCTTCGATGCGATCTCGACGCGTGAAGGCGTGATCCGCGCCCGCGGACTCGACGAGTTGATCGAGACCACCGAATGCTTCGTTCACGCCGATCCGCCGAAGGGCAACCGCCTCGCCGCGGTCACGCTGTCAGGCGGCAAGCGCGGCCTGTTGATCGATGCCTTCTATTCGGCCGGGCTGAATTTTGCTCCCCTGAGCAAGAACGCGAGTGAAAAACTGGCCAAGATGCTGGGCCCCGGCTCGATCGTCGGCAATCCGCTCGACGCCGGCTTCGCCGCGGTGGTCGATCCCTCCGTCTACATGCAGTCGATCAAGATCATGATCGACGATCCCGACACCGACATCGTCATCATCGACGCCGAGCTGCCTAAGGCGCCGCACGAGTTGCGCGAGCGGAATCTGCGCATCGTCAACGAGATGGCGGGCGCGGCCTCCAAGCCGGTCGTCTATATCAGCACGATGTCGATCGGCTTCACCGAATTCACCAAGGGTTTGCGCAAGTCGCTGCCGCATATCGCGGTCATGCAGGGGCTGGACCGGGCGGTCGGCGCCATCAAGTCGCTGATCGACTACGCCGCGTTGCGCAAGGTGGTGCCCGACATCGTATCGAGCTCGTCGGCTTCGGCGCGCGCGACGCTGGAGAAGACGCTGAAGAACGCCACCGGCGCCGCGCTGGACGAGGTCGCGTCGAAGAAACTGCTGAAGGCCTACGGCATGCCGGTGTCGAAGGAAGAGATCGTGCAGACGGCCGCTGACGCCGTGAAGGCGGCGAAGAAAATCGGCTTCCCCGTCGTCGCCAAGGTCGTCAGCGCGGAGATCCTGCACAAATCCGACATCGGCGGCGTGGTGCTGAACCTCAACAATGCAGCCGAAGTCAGGAAGGCGTTCAACGACATCACCGCGCGGGTGAAGAAACTGAAAGGCAAGCCGAAGCTCGAGGGCATCCTGATTGCGCAGCAGGTCAAGGCCGAGCTCGAACTCGTGGTCGGAGCTGCGCTCGATGCCGAAATGGGCCCCGTGGTGCTGTTCGGAACCGGCGGCGTCGATATCGAGCTGATGAAGGACGTAGCGCTGGCCGGCGCTCCGCTCGATGCGGCGGAGGCCGGGCAGTTGATCCATCGCACCAAGGCCGGCGTGAAGCTAAAGGGATATCGCGGCAAGCCGGCGCTGCACGAGGCTTCCGCCGTGAAGGCGCTGGTCGGTCTCTCCAACCTGATGGCCGACGCCGGAACCCGCATCGCCTCGATCGACGTCAATCCGTTTTTGATCAATACCAAGACCGGCGTCGCCGTCGACGCCCTGATCGTCCTCAACAACGAAGCGGCCAAGAGCGCCGCCGGGCATTGATGGCGTGAGAGGCCAGCAGGTTCGCCATGATCATCGAAAACCAGGCCATGGTCACAGAGGCGGTCATCGAGGCGGTCAGCCGCACCGAGGACCCGCGGCTGCGCGAGATCCTGCTTTCGCTGGTGCGGCACCTGCACGGTTTCGTGCGCGAGGTTCACTTGTCCGAACGCGAATTCCAGCAGGCGGTGGGGATCATCGCCGCGATGGGCCAGAAGACCACCGCCTCACACAACGAGGTGGTGCTGATGGCAGGCTCGCTCGGAGTCTCCTCGCTGGTCTGCCTGCTCAACAACGGCAATAACGGCCAGACCGAAACCCAGGCCAATCTGCTGGGACCGTTCTGGCGCGACGACCAACCGCTGAGCGCCAGCGGCGACAGCCTGGTGCGTTCGCCGACGCCGGGCCCCGGGCTGATCGTTCGGGTCGCGATCGAGGATGCAAAGGGGCATCCCGTGGCAGGCGCCGAAGTCGATGTCTGGCATTCCTCGCCGGAAGGCCTTTACGAGAACCAGGATCCCGAGCAGGCCGAGATGAATCTGCGCGGACGTTTCGTTTCCGACGAAACCGGCGGCTTCCATTTTCGCAGCGTGAAGCCCGCGGGCTATCCGATTCCCATCGACGGGCCGGTCGGAGAACTCGTGAAGGCGACGCGCCGCCACAACTTCCGGCCCGCGCATCTGCACTTCATGATCTACAAGCCCGGCTTCAAAACACTGATCTCGCAAATCTATTCGCCCGACGACGAGCACATCGATTCGGACGTGCAGTTCGGCGTGACGCGTGCGCTGATCGGCAATTACGTTCGCCATGACGAGCCCTCGCCCGAGTTCGGCTTCGCCGCTCCCTGGTATTCGCTCGATCAGCGTTTTGTCGTCGAGCCCGGCGATGCCAGGCGTCCGGTGGCGCCGATCCGCGCCAAGGCCGCCGCAACGCCGCAAGGCCGATAGGGACGAGCGATCAGGCTTCCCGGCTGCCGGCCCGCTTTATGGGCAGCCGCCTAGGTGTGGAGCCTCAAAAGGTTGTCCCTGGTCAACCCGAGCCTGCTGATCGGCGTTTGACAGTCTATACCACCATGGGGT
>JBAUUA010000387.1:0-3542 GCA_049582465.1 Bradyrhizobium sp.
GAGCGGGTCAATCGCGACGCACAGGGGCGCATTGGGATCGAGCAATTCAGGGACGGCCAATTCCTCGGACAGGACCGCGGCCACCGGGCATTCGCGTAGCGCCCGGCGCATGATCGCATCGGCCGCAAGATCGATGTCCTTCTGCGGGTCGCCATCGGGATTGACGCCGCCGTTCTTTCCGGTGATGCCGACAAGCGGACCGCTGGCGATGACGGCGGAGAGATCGATGGCCGCATCCGCAATCGCGGCAATCACGGCCGTGACCGCCGCTCCGTCCGGCGTTTGCAGCGCCGACCGGTCGAGATGCGACCGCAACGTCGTGCGTTCATCCATGGCCGTTTCCCTGCCGCGCCCGCTCCGGGGCCGTTCGACGCCATCCGCCAGTTCGCGAGGCGCGGTCGCACAACAGCGCAATTTGCCAAATTAGTAAAATTTTCTTATCTTTGCGTTTGGCAAAGTTTTTCTTATAAAGGTGACACCATGGCGGGTCGATTTGTGCGGGAACTAACCATCCGTCAATTGCGCGCGCTGGCGACCGTCGAGAAAACCCGATCGGTGACGGCGGCCGCCAATCAACTGCATCTCACCCAGCCGGCCGTCACGCTTCAGCTTCGCAATCTGCAGGAGCTTGCGGGACTGCCGCTGATTCAGCGCACCGGCGACGGCATGTTGCTGACGGACGCCGGGCGGGAAGTGCTAACGCTCTGCGAACGCATCGAAGCGGCGCTTGCGGACTGCGAGACGTCACTGGAGATGATGGCCGGGAAGACCGCGGGTCGCATTTCAATCGGCGCGGTAAGTACTGCGAAGTATTTCGTACCGTTCGCGATCGCGGGATTTTCAAAGCTCTATCCGGACATCGAGATCCGGCTCACGATCGGCAACAGGCAGGAGACCAGCGAGGCGCTGCGCGGCTATGAACTGGACTTCGCGATCATGGGCCGCCCGCCCATGGGCATCGATATGGATGTGCGCTTGATCGGCGATCACCCTCACGTCATCGTCGCGCCGACCGCACATCGCCTTGCGCGGAAGCCGCGGCTTAAACTGGCCGACCTTGCCGACGAAACGTTCCTGATGCGGGAGCCCGGCTCCGGCACGCGTGGCTTGATGGAGAATCTATTCGAAACCGCTGGCGTTCGGCCGAAGATAGGCATGGCGATGAGCAGCAACGAGACCATCAAACAGGCCGTGATTGCAGGTCTCGGAATTGCTTTCATTTCCGCCCACACCGTCGCGACTGAACTCGACGAGCGCCGCTTGGTAACGCTCGATGTCGATGGGCTCCCCGTGGTTCGGCAATGGTTCGCGCTGTCCCGCAAGGATAAAGTGCTGATGCCGCCTGCGCAAGCGATGTTGGAATTCCTGGGCGCCAAAGGCGCTCAGTTTCTCCCGAGAACCCATGACAGGACTCGTCTGACTCGCGCCTCTGTCCGCCCAGGGCGACGGTGAGGCCGCGGCTTTGCTTGCAACAGGTCGCCGGGCCTGTTTGACGTGCTGTGCGAACGACCATCTTGCGCCATGAGCGGCTATTCTCGAGAGGTCTGATTCCGAGGCTGAAGTTGGATTGTCCATTGATATCCCGGCAGCCCGGGCGACCCGTTGCACCGGCGGACCTATCCGCTCAGCGAGACCTGGGGATGCAGGCGGCGGCTCGCATGGCGCATTACGCGACAAACATCAAACGCGATCCGAATCTGCAACTCAGCCCACCAGCCGGTTGTCCGAAAGATTCGCGACTTCCGCCGTCTCTTCGGCGACGTCGTCAAAATGGGCCGGCCGCAAGCGCTCGCGACGCACGCGAAAATCGAACAGGTCGAACCGGTTGTAGCCGGCGGCGACGTCATGAAGGCGTTTGGGCTCGATGCATCGCTGCAGATCGAACTCGGCGAAAACGCGTCCCTCCGCCGTCGTCGCCTCGCCGAAAACCACGCCCGTCGGATCCACGAAGAAGCTCTCAGAAGTCGGCGCGGCTTCCAACACACTCAATGCCGCCTTGTCGCCATTGGCGATCCAGTCACGCGTGCTCTGGTCCAGGCAACTGCCCACCACCACCACAAAGCATTTGGCCTCGAAGGCGTGCGCGGCGGCACGGATGCGGTTCGCGGATCGATTGTCGTAATTCCCGGTCTCTTCCGGCGGCCGCGTCGGCCATACCGGGGGATAGGACGCGACATGGATCTGCTCGCCTTGCGCGATCAATGCAAAGCGGGCAAGCGGATTGGTGTTCTCGCCGCAGATCAATGCGCCGATCCGACAGATCCTGGTCTCGGCCACGCGCAACCCATACGCATCTCCCGGGTTCCAGGCGAGCTTCTCGTAAAGTGTCGGCACCCGACAACCGGCTGCAGATCGGGAGCCGCAGCGCCATTACCGGCGCCGACGCAACCCATGACCGGCACCTGCAGCTATTGATCGACGGAATCCACCGCAAGTTTCCGCCGCTGCGCGGCATCGAGATCGATTACTCCTGCTGGGGTTGGGTCGATGTTAGCCACGACATGATGCCGCGCATCTTCCGCCCGGATCCGAAGCAGAATCTCTTCTATGCGCTCGGATATGGCGGCAACGGCGTCTCTTATTCGGTGCAAGCCGGCCGGCGCATGGCGCAGATGATCGCCGGACAGGAATTCGCCGGGCAGGATCTGCCGATCTTCACCTCGCCATTGCCGGGACATCCCTTCGCGCCGTTTCGCCGGATCGGACAGCGGATGCTCTATCGGTGGTACCATCTGCGCGACGAGGCGACGTAATGCGCTGGCAAGCGACCGATCGCAGCATGGCCACTCAACGGCGTCGAATCCCGCGCTAGGCCGCCGACCAACCACCATCGATCGGGATCACCGTGCCGGTGATGTCGCGCGCTGCCGGACCGCACAGGAAGGCCACCGCTGCGCCGACGTCTTCCAGACGGACGAAGCGGCGGCTCGGCTGGCGCTCCCTCATGTAGTCGCGGGTGGCCTCCTCGGGCGTAATGCCGCGCGCCGCCGCCATGGCGTCGATCCGGCCGAGGATTGCCGGCGTGGGCAGCGTTCCCGGGCTGACCGCGTTGCAGGTGATCCCGGTGCCGGCGGTCTCCAGCGCCACAGCCCGCGTCAGGCCGATAATTCCGGTCTTGGTGGTGACGTAGTCGACGCGACCCTCGGCGCCGCGCTGGCCGTAGTGCGATGACATGTTGATGATGCGGCCGAAGTCCGCGGCGCGCATCGCCGGCAGCGCCAACCGGATGATATGGAACGGCGCCGTGAGATTGACGGCCAGCGAGCGCTGCCAGTCAGCTGCGGAAAACTGCTCGATCGGCGCGAAGTGACGAACCACGGCGTTGTTGACGACGATGTCCGGTCCGCCGCACGCCTCGCGCGCCACCGCCATCAGGCGTTCGATCCCGGCGAGTTCGGACAGATCGGCCTGGCAATAAACCACGGTGGTGCCGTGGCGGGCCTGCAGCGCGGCCCGCGCCGGCTCGACGGCTTCGGCATCGTCGAGGCCGTGCAGCACGATGTCATGCCCGGCGGCGGCGAGGCTCTCGGCCACCTCGTAGC
>JBAUUA010000388.1:0-8930 GCA_049582465.1 Bradyrhizobium sp.
CCTATCTGGCCGCCCCCCCCACCAAGTCCACCACCTATATCTTCTCGAACGACTCGATCAACGGAACCACGACGACGGGCATCAATATCAATGCGCCCTCGGAAACCGCGGCCACGGACACCATCACCGCGCTTGTCAACCAGACCTCGTCGGTGTTGACTGGGGCCAATGTCAACGGCATCGTTGCCGCCACCAGCGGTGCCAGCATCGCTGTTGACAACGCGGCCAGCGTCACGGCTGGTGGTATTGGCATCTTCGCGAACAACGGAGCCAGTGGAAGCGGGTCGATCGACATTGTCGACTACGGCGGGGTCAGCGGCGTCACCGCTGGCATCGAGGCTCAGGCCGCGGGAACCGGGCCGATCAACATTCTCATCGGCGCCGGCGCGATCGTAACGGGTGCGACGACGAGCACTACGTCGACCGGGATTCTCGCCATCTCCAAACTCGGCAGTGCGAGCGTGACGACGTTGGGGTCGACCATCAACTCCGGACGGTCCGGTATCTTTGTCGAAAACCAGTCGACGTCGGTTCCAAAGGTGAACGGTGTTCAAACGTCGATCGTGGTGACGACGTCAGGGGCGATCAATTCGGGCCAAGCCGGTACAACGTCTACGACCGGCGTTCCCTCTGGAATTGTCGCGGGCTATCTCGGAAACGCCACCGGCGAGCCCAGCATTCCCAACCCGCCGCTCACGGGCATTTTTGGCGATGTCGTCGTCAACAACAGTGCTGCCATCACCGCCACGAGCGGCATGGGCATCGACGCCTTCAACTACGGCACCGGCGATGTCTCGGTATCGAATTCCGCGACGATAACCGCCACCGCTGCGGGCACAACTGCCGCCGGTTTCACCCAATACGGTATTTTCGCGTTTAATTACGGCATCGGCAATACCAGTGTCGCGACCGCGTCCGGTTCTTCAATCGTCTCGGGCGGAACGGGCATCAATGCCGGGAATCAGGCGACAGTCATTGCTGCCGCGGCATCAAGCACGCTGACTGTCGATTCGCTTGGAACGATCCATTCAGGAGCGAATCTGAACAATTCGGGGAGCGCGCCGTCCGGCATCCAGGCCGGTTATAACCCCGGCAATCTCGGCGTCTACAATTCCAGTGTTTCGGGCAACGTTCTTGTCATTGATGGCGGAAGTATCACCGCCGATGCGGGGGAGGGCATCAACGCCTATAATTTTGGTAACGGCAATGTCATGGTCAATGTCGGGTTCGGTGTGACGATCACCGCACTGATTGCCGCATCGGCCGGGTCGAAATCCCCTTATGGCATCGGAGCCGCCGCATGGGGTCTCGGAAACATTTCCGTCACCACTTCCGGGAGTGACATTATCAATTCAGGAAGTAGCGGGATCAACGCGGTCAATGAGTCGAACCCGACTACTCCTGCTCCCAATACCCTGGTCACGGTCAATTCGTTCGGCACCATCAATTTCGGCGGTCTCGCAACGAACAGCGGCGGGGTGCCCGCGGGTGTGTCGGCCGGATACCTCGGCGGCACCGCCGCCGCCGCGAACATGAACGTCAATGGCACCGTTATCGTCAACAACAGTGCCAATATCACCGCGACGGTCTTCAACAGCGTTGCCGCGTCTGGCATCGGCATCAACGCCTTCAACTATGGAAACGGCGACATCACCGTCAACGACAACTCCGGCACCACCGTCTCCGGCGTA
This sequence comes from Bradyrhizobium sp., assembly GCA_049582465.1. Lineage (GTDB taxonomy): Bacteria > Pseudomonadota > Alphaproteobacteria > Rhizobiales > Xanthobacteraceae > Bradyrhizobium. The sequence continues at coordinate 1,692 of JBAUUA010000388.1, forward strand.
CAGAACGGTATCGACGCGCATGCCGAGGGCGGTACCGGTACCAATACGCCGACCGGCAACGTTTCCGTCAATGTCGGGGCCAATGCGACGGTGAGCGGCGGCATTCTGGCGTTCAGCACGGATGTCGGCGACATCTCGGTGGTCACCTCGTCGGGCGACGTCATCGCCGGCGGCGGTGCCGGCATCATAGCCACAAACGAACAAGCCAATATTGTGTCGACGGCGAACAGCTGGATTTCCGTCACGGCCGCCGGGACTATCAATTCCGGCACTGCCCTGACCGGCACCAACAGAGAGCCGGCCGGTATCATCGCCACCTATCTCGGCGGCACCGTCATTCCCACGACCCTGCCGATCAATGTCTTCGGCGAGATCGTGGTCAACAACAGCGCGACCATCAATGCCGCTGGCGGTGACGGCATCCGTGCCAACAATTACGGAATCGGGAACATCACGGTCAACCAGTTCGCCGGCACGATCACGGCGCTCGATGCGTCGAGCCTGTCCCCGGCCGGCTACGGCGTCGGCATTGACGCGAGCAATTTCGGGTCTGGCGATATCTACATCAACATGACCGCGGGCACGATCAAAGCCGGGGGATCGGGAATTTCGGCGCTCAACCGGGCGGTGTCGACTGCCGCGTTCCCCGCCGTGCCATCCACCAGCATCGTTGAGGTGCTGGCCTCCGGCACCATCAATTCGGGGTCGATCACGACCGATACCACCGGAGCGGTGAAGGATCCCGCGGCCGGCATCCTGGCCGGGTACGATCCGAACAATTCCGATGCGGTCGATGCCAATGTCCATGGCAGGGTCGTGGTTGACGATTTTGCCTCCATCCTTGCAGTCGCCGGGACCGATGGCATCCGCGCCGTTAATTATGGGACCCCTGATTCCAATGGTGTCGGCGGCACCATTATGGTCACGGTCGAAACCGGTGCCGTCGTCTCGGCCGGCCGCTATGGCGTGGCGGCGTTCGGCTCTGGCGGAAACGTCAGCGTCACCAACGACGGCACGATCATGGGCGCGACCGACGCCGTCGATGCGACGACCGCCTCGACCGGGACGGTCGTACTCGACAATGCCGGCTATCTCAGCGGCAACGTCATCTCCTACAACGCGACCTTCACCAACGAAGCGTCGGCTCTCTGGTCCTTGAACGGGCAGAATGTCTTTACGGGAGCGAGCACCCTGAGCAACGCCGGCGCGATTGACAGCAACGGCACGTCGGTAATTTCCGGACTGTCCGGGATCACCAACACCGGCTTGATCGAGGTATTGTCGGGCAGCCTCGTGCTCGGCGAGCCGGTGACCGGGGCGGGCACCGCGAATATCTACAGTGCGACGCTGGAATTCGGCGGCGCCTCGGATGCCAATGTTCAATTCGCTACCAGCACCACGGCAACACCCGGCTCGCTCGTCCTTGACGATGTCACCCATTTCGCGGGCACGGTCACCGGCTTCACCTTCGGCGACACCATCGATCTCCTGGGCATCGCCCCCGCAAACGTCAGCATCACGAATGCCGGCTCGCTTCTGGTCAACTATGGTACCGGCAGTTTCGGGCTGGTCGGCAATTACGACCCGGCTGGCTTCGCGATCGGCACAGACGGCCATGGCGGTACGGACATCATCTGGAATCATCAGGCGCCGGTGATCTCGACCAGCAGCCTCACCGTCACCCAAAACGGCGATGGCACGACCACAATAACGGGCTTGCATGTCTCCGACATCGACGCCACGGCCTCCACCGAGACCTTCACGCTCACAGCGACCACCGGGGCCGCAGCTTCCGGAACCACTATTTCGCCTGCAGCCGGCTCAGGCCTTCTGACCACCATCAACGCCGAACTCGGGACTGGCATTGTCTACAATCCCGGCGCGACCCCGCCGTCGACCGACAAGGTCGCCCTCACAGTCACCGACGGGTTTGGCGCAACCGATACCGTGAATTTTGTCTTTAACCTCGCCTCGGGCCCGACGGCGCCTGTGACACTGACGGGCACGTCCGGCAAGGACGTGATTTTCGCCACCGGCAACAGCGATACGCTTACGGGCGGCGGCGGCGCAGATCAGTTTGTTTTCAACAAAACGACCGGCGCCCACACGATTACGGATTTCTCGACGATCAATGACCACATCGATTTGACCGGGCTGTCGTCGATCGTGACAGCGGCCACGCTCAACACCTGGCTCGCCAGCAATGTGGCGGCGAGCACCACAAACCCGGCGGACACCGTGATTTCTTTGGGAAGCAGCGAAACGATCACCCTGCACAATGTTCTGGCGGCGACCGTTCATGCCAGCGATTTTATCGTTCATGCCTGACGGGCGTCGATTGTTGTTTTTGGCGATTGTGGTTTTGCTTGTGCGTTTCCCGTCATTTCTGCGCGTGCGATTGCGAGGGCCCGACGAATGAGTGAGCAGTCCGCAAAAGAGTTTTCCGCATTGAGGAATGAACAACATCGCTTTGAAACCCGGCATTCGATCCAAAGCGGCGATCGCTTGCTGGGGGCGCCCATTGCGATAGGGGCTCGATTCAGGATGAGCGCGCTCGGTGCCGCGCGTAGTCCACGCCTTGCCAAAAAGGAAGGCACCATTGTCGGGGTCAGCCGCATTAACAGCAGCCTTCGGGTTCTGTTCGATGGCTCCAAGTCGCCAATTTCGCTGCACCGGGACTATGTCGAGCAACTCATCGCCGAGCCGGAGTGAAATAGTTTCGGCGTCGGCGGCTATTTCATTAGGGGGCTTATTGGTTCAGCACAGCAATCGGACCAAGTGCTTAATGCCATTCTTTCGATGGCAGGCCGCCAAGACTTCGTTTTAACTGGGAAGGTCGAGGACTTGCGGCGAAGGTGCTCGAGTTGGCGGCTCTCATTGGAGAGCATCTTGTCAAAGAATTCGGCCGCTGACCACTAGGCGGTGGTCGTGTGCATCTCCCCAATGCGGAGAGCATCGGGATGTTTTGTAGGTTGAGATTCGAGACTGGCTGCGCTTTATCGCGTCGGAACGACGAAGATCTGGCCGGGATAAATTAGGTTGGGATTGCGGATCTGCTCCCGGTTCGCCTTGTAAATGACGGCATATCGCGTGCCAGCGCCGTAGGTGAGGCGGCTGATGCGCCACAGACTATCGCCGCGGGAGACCATAGTGGTCGCGATCCTCGGCACAACCACGGCTGATGGCGCGCTTCCGTCTGGCGGAACGGTGGACGCGGTCGCCGCAAGGTGCGGCTGAAGCGTGACGGCAGTCTGCGGTCGTTTGGCCGCCGTTGCCTGCGTCGGCGTGGACGCGGTTGCGAGAGCGTCGGGGACGTTGAACGGCAGCTCGGCGCGTGCGCGCACAGTACCGGAATTCGACTCAATCTCGTCGAGCCTGACGCGGTAGCTGCCGGACACGACCCCTTCGTTGATCGTGACCGCAAAACGTCCATCCGCGCCGGCGGTGACTGAACTGACGAAGCTATCGTTGAGATAAAGTCTCACCACGGCACCCACGCCTGCGCGACCACTGACATGGAGTTTGCCGCCCGGCTCGGTCTCGACCGTCTCCACAACCACAGCCTCGGCCCTCGGCTTTGACGTAGCCGGCTGCGACAGCACGACGGAGGGTTTGTCCGGCGTCATGAGCGCCACGACCGGCCCGTCCTGCGGACTGGGCTCAAGTGCGACCGCCACGCTCTGTCTGGACGTGGCTAGCTTGCCGTCCGGCTTCTTGGAGCGAAGCGTCAGGTCATAGGTGCCTGGAGGAAGCCGGGGCGGGACCATGGCGAATTGTCCAGATTGATCCGCGACCGCCTGATCATGCAGTTTGCCGTTGAGCAGCAGATCCACGGTTGCGCCCGGCTCCGCCCGGCCCGCGATAACCGCTTCGCCTGTCGGCTCGATGCGGGCAATGTCGAAGGTTGGTACTCCATCGCCACTGTCCGGCTTCGCGGGCGAACCGGCCAGCGCGGCCGCCATGGCGTTTACTTCCGATTGTGCCGCCGCAAGCGCGGCCGGCTCGTGCTTTTGCACGCCTGGTGCCAGCTTTGGGGGCCCGGCGGATACGGCTTCAAAGTTAACTGACGGTTCGTGGCGGACAGATTGGATGATCAGAACGAGGGCGACGCTGCAGGCCGCAACAAATGCCATTAATGGCATAACCATTCGGCTCATGGATCTGGCAGTCATGATATTCGCCCGTCGGCCGGATCGTCAGCTAATACCAATTATACAGTGTTTTCCGTGCGGTGGTCTTCGATACTTCCGGACCCAGCCAGCTCAGAAGGCGAACGGAATTTCGGAGTATGAAGGCATTATCTTACCTAGCAAAGCATTCATCCGCTCGGCGAGCCAACTTCCCCGACGTATGGCGCGGTTCTTCGGCCCCGGAGAAGGTTCGAACCCAGTTCCTCTCCCTCCGCCACCATTTTTACCGCCCGTATTTCCCCGTCAGTGAATAGGCCGAAAATCCCCCGGTAAGGGGGCTTTTCGGTCGTGCGGGCTGTACTTGAGATTGCCGAGTTGCGGCATTTTCTGCTTGGAGAGGCCGTTTTTCTCCAGAGCTTCGTACTTCGTCTTTTAAGTATAGTTCAGAAAAGCGAAGGGCGAGAGTAAGAACTTGCGATGGAACTTCCCGCTGGTTCGAATCTCTCTCGGACGGGCAAGACGAACCAAATTCCTTATGAGATTGTCGTCCGGCCAAGTTTACTCGTTCAGCGAGCCCACCTGAGGCGGCCGTATGCGATCGCCAGCTCCGAGCTTTGCGTTGCCAGGGTCGGCCATCGGGCGACGTAGGTTTCGTTTGTCGACTCAACGGATGGGAGATATTCTTTCAAGATACAACCGGACGCAAAATGGCCCGCATAAGAAGAGTCGATATTGAGAATTTTCGAGGCATCCGGTCGTGTAGTTGGATCCCATCCAGCGGAATTAACTGCCTCATCGGCCCTGGCGATTCGTGCAAATCCTCCATGCTCGATGCGATCGAGTTTTGCATCGGCGGGCGACGGACACTCCAATTTTCGGACGCGGACTTTCATGGGCTTGACGTCGAACAGCCTATCGCAATCACGGTGACGATCGGTGAGCTGAGCGATGCAATGAAAAGCATCGAGGTATATGGCCTTTTGTGCGAAGCTTTGACGCAGCGACCGGGCAAATAGACGACGAGCCGGAGCGCCAACATGAAACCGTTTTGTCGGTCCGGCTCACCGTGGGAGGCGATCTTGAACCTGTTTGGACTCTGGTTTCCGAGCGGGCCGAAGCCCAAGACCAGTCACGCATTCTGAATTGGGCGGACCGTCTTCGCCTCGCGCCTGCCCGAATCGGCGTGTTTGCTGATTATCACCTTGGTTGGAGCCGCGGCTCAGTACTTAATCGTCTTTCGGAGGAGAGGGCAGATGCGTCCGCCGCCCTCGCCAAGGCGGCGCGCGATGCACGTCAGGCGTTTGGCGATAAGCTGCCTGCTCAGTCCTCGGCAATGACGGATGCAATGGCAAACAGCACGGTCGCAGGATCTCGGCCAGACACCAGTGCTCGCCCGTCTCCTCGGAAAAAGCGATTGCCTGCTCCCCGTCAGCGGACCCCCACGGATATGAGCCGGTTCCCTGCGTGGCCTGCATGGGATTGCACATTATCAATAAATCGACTGGAAAACTGCTCGGAGGCGAAAGTAGGACAGCGACCAGAATATCTGACTTCCCGGGTTCGAAAAAATAACATGGTACGCATCAGCAGCAGAACGTGGACGCTGACCCAAATAGAGGACCTATCGGCACTCATTGCAGCCGGTTCTACGGCTGCAAGTGCGGCTGTGGCGCTGAGGCGTTCGGTTGGGGTCGTTCGAGCGAAGGCGCGAAATCTTGGGACGCCTTTTCAGGTCATCGCAGAGGATCAGCGCGATTAAACCCAACTCCGTCCCGGTCTCTTTCCCTTCAAGCCGATGTCGCTTGTTGATGCTGTGGACGGGTGCGCCGGGAGACCGGCAAAAGGTAGACGGTGGAAGTCCGTCACGGTGAAGGTGTAGCGAACCGTACCGGCCCCGAGTGATGCACGGGTTGTCCGCGAGGGCAGACGTGAAGCGTTCACAGGGGAGGGCGTAGGCGAGGTATTGAGCGGCGTAAGACAAGTTCGGGGTGCTGATGTTTTCCGTCCCACAGAAGGCAACACGGCCGGTGTCGATATCGCGAGACACATGCCGACCCCGCGTCGTCGTAGGCCCTGGCATGCGCAGAAGCCTTTTGCACGGGAACCGGGAGATCTCCATCGCCGTCCCCGCCAGTCGTGGCCAGGACGTTGTCGGGAAGGCCGGAGGCCGTAGCCGACGATGAGCGCGATGGAGAAGTCGGACCTGCCCGAAGTAGCGAGGAAGCGAGCGAACAAAGCGGCCTCGGCCGCGGCGGAGCCCGTGGAGCGAAGGGGCGGGGCCAAGGAGAATGCGGAACTGCAAAGCACGGTCCGGACGCAGAGCCGGGAAGCCGTGTCACGCGCGCAGGCCCGCATACGAGAAGCCGTCACCAGGAACAGACAGGACAAGCTGACGGCGCTCCTGCATCACGTCAACATTGAGGTCCTGCGGGCAAGCTTCTTCGGACTGAAGAAGACTGCTGCCCCAGGCGTCGATGAGAGGACGTGGATCGAATACGCAGAGCACCTTGAGGCAAACCTCTTGAGCCTGCATGTTCGCGTCCATACAGGAGCGTATCGAGCGCTGCCGTCACGCCGGAAGTACATACCGAAGGCGGATGGCAGACAGCGGCCGCTCGGCATCGCTGCCATAGAGGACAAGATTGTCCAGGCCGCGGTGGTGACAGTCCTGACGCCGATCTATGAGTCGGAGTTCTTGGGCTTTAGCTACGGTTTCCGACCGAAGCGTAACCAGCATCAAGCGCTGGATGCGCTCGCGGTCGGGATCGGGAAGCGGCGGATCAACTGGGTACTCGATTGCGACGTTCAATCCTTTTTCGACAAGGTCGACCAGAAGTGGCTGGTCCGCTTCGTCGAGCATCGGATTGGCGACCGGCGAATTATCCGGTTGATCGCCAAATGGCTGACGGCAGGCGTGCTCGAAGATGGACACCTGATCGAGACGGAGGAGGGGACGCCGCAGGGCGCGGTCATCAGCCCGCTCTTGGCGAACAATTGCGAGCCGCCGCACTCGAGGTCTCGGTAAGCCGGAGACGTTCGATTTCCTAGGGTTCAAGCATTACTGCGCGACCCGGCGGGATGGCAGCGGCTTCGTGCTCGGAAGGAAGCC
>JBAUUA010000389.1:0-3358 GCA_049582465.1 Bradyrhizobium sp.
AGGGACGACGAAGAGAGAGGCCGCTCACTACTTGAAAAAATTGTTTGCCGCATCCTTCGACGCGCGCTTCTTGGTCGTCGCGGCCTGCAGCCGCTCGATATCCGAATTAATCAAAGCGATGCGCTCGGCCAGTTCCTCGACCGACAACAGCGACAGATCCTGTCCGATCTCGTGGGTGACTTTCTTCCTCGGCCGGTCGTCGTCCTCGATTGCCATGCTTTGTCCTCCGTGCTCGAGGGTTAGGGAGGCGGTTGCCAGCCGCAACATGGCTGGCTAATCAGATGCCGCTCCAGTTTCCCGCCTTTCGCAAGGACAAATCATGGAAAAGCTGCCCGCGCAAATGACCGTAATCGGCATCAGCAAGCCCGGCGGCCCCGAGGTGCTGTTGCCCGAGACCCGCCCGGTGCCCGCCCCCGGTCCGGGCGAAATCCTGATCAAGGTCGCGGCCGCCGGCGTCAACCGCCCAGACGTCGCGCAGCGCTCCGGCGCCTATCCGCCGCCGCCCGGCGCCAGCGATTTACCGGGCCTCGAAGTGGCCGGCGAAGTCGCCGCGGTCGGAACCGGTGCCGTCAGGCACAAGATCGGCGACAAGGTGATGTCGCTGGTGGCCGGCGGCGGCTACGCGCAATACTGCATCGCACAGGATGCCCAGGCGATGGCAGTGCCGCCGGTTCTGTCGATGCAGGAGGCCGGCGCGATTCCGGAAACCCTGATGACGGTCTGGCACAATGTGTTCGAGCGCGGCGGACTGAAGCCCGGCGAGACGCTGCTGATCCACGGTGGCTCATCCGGCATCGGCACCATGGCGATCCAGCTGGCAAAGGCCTTCGGCTCCAAGGTGATCGTCACCGTCGGGTCGAAGGACAAGGCCGACGCCTGCCTGAAGCTCGGCGCGGACCGCGCCATCAACTACAAGACCGAGGATTTTGTCGCTGAGGTGAGGACGGCGACCGACGGCGCGGGTGCCCATGTCATTCTCGACATGGTCGGCGGCGAATACATCGAGCGCAATTACGACGCGGCGGCGGTGGACGGCCGCGTGGTCCAGATCGCGTTTCTCGGCGGCCCCAAGGCCACCGTCAATTTTGCCAAGCTGATGGTCAAGCGATTGACCCATACCGGCTCGACGCTGCGCCCCCGTAGCAATGCGGATAAGGCGGCGATGGTCGCGGCCATCGAGGCCAAGGTAATGCCGTTATTGCGGCAGGGACGGATAAAACCCCTGATGGACAGCACATTCCCACTGGAAAAGGCCGCCGACGCGCACCGGCGCATGGAGACCTCCGAACATATTGGCAAAATTGTGTTGGCGGTTTAACACTCGCGAATCCAACGCGACGGGAAACCCTTTGATTCCCTTCGCTTTCATGTCATTTATCCGTTCGCGCCGGCATTCGCTTCGTCCGGACATTCGTTGATCGCGGAGAACTGACATTGCGACTGATCAGGTGCCTTGCGCCTCTGGTGCTGGGTCTCATGATTTTTGCCGCCGCGCAGCCGGCCCGCGCGCTCGACGCCGTCAGCGTCCGCAGCGACGCGCCTGCGATCGACCTCACCGCGGTGCTCGATCACCAGCATAGCGATAGCGACCGCATCCAGGTTTCCACCGCGCCGGGCACCGACGGCATCGTCCGCCGCATCGAGGTGCGCGCCCGCGAAGGCGGACAGAATTGGGTGGTGTTCGCGCTCGCCAACAATACCGACGACCAGCTCGACCGCCTGATCGTGGCGCCGCACTACCGCATCGTGTCCTCTGGCCTGTTGTGGCCGGACCTCGGCCTGTCGCGCATCGCCACCATCACGCCGTCGACCGGCGACCGCCCCGAGCGGCAGGAGAGCCCGACCGCGGACATCTTCCGCATCACGCTCGATCCCGGCGCCGTCGTCACCTTTGTCGCGGAATTGCGCACCGATAAATTGCCGCAGCTCTATCTGTGGGAGCCCGAAGCCTACAAGGACAAGGTCAACTCGTTCACGCTGTACCAGGGCATCGTGATCGGCATTTCCGGCCTCCTGGCGCTGGTGCTGACCATCCTGTTCGTCGTCAAGGGCAGCATCATGTTTCCCGCCGCCGCCGCATTGGCGTGGGCGGTGCTGGTCTATATCGGCGTCGATTTCGGCTTCTGGGGCAAGGTGCTCGACATGTCGAACAACGCCGAGCGGGTGTGGCGCGCGGCGGGCGAAGCGATCCTGGCCGCGACGCTACTGGTGTTCCTGTTCGCCTATCTCAATCTCAGCCGCTGGCATGTGCGCTATTCGCATATCACCGTGGGCTGGCTCGCCTTCCTCGGCTCGCTGGTGGCGCTGGCGCTGTTCGATCCCGCGGTCGCCTCCGGCATCGCGCGGATGTCGCTGGTCCTGATCGCGTTCGCGGGTTTCGCGCTCATCGTCTATCTCTCCACGCATGGCTTCGACCGCGCGGTGCTGCTGATCCCGACCTGGTTCCTGCTGGTGGTCTGGGTGATCGCGGCCGGCATGACGGTGGGGGGCAGCGTCACCAACGACATCGTCGGCCCGGCGCTGCTCGGCGGCCTGGTGCTGATCGTGATGCTGATCGGATTTACGGTCATGCAGCACGCCTTCGCCGGCGGCGGCGCCTCTACCGGCGTGGTCTCCGACGTCGAGCGCCGCGCGCTGGCGCTGACCGGATCGGGCGACCTGATCTGGGACTGGGACGTTTCCGCCGACAAGGTGTTCACGAGCCCCGAGACCGAAAGCCTGCTCGGGCTGAAACGCGGCACGCTGGAAGGCCCGGCCGCGAAATGGCTCGAGGTGCTGCATCCGCTCGACCAGGACCGTTTCCGCGCCGCGCTCGACAGCGTGCTCGACCAGCGCCGCGGCCGGCTGGTGCAGGATTTCCGCCTGCGCACGCCCGACGGCCATTTCATGTGGTTCGCGCTGAAGGCGCGGCCCGTCGTCGGCTCCGACGGCGAAGTCTCGCGTGTGGTCGGCACGCTCACCGACGTCACCGAAATGAAGAATGCCGAAGAGCGCATGCTGCACGATTCGGTGCACGACAATCTCACGGGCCTGCCGAACCGCAAGTTGTTCATCGACCGCCTCGGCGCAGTCGCCAATTTCGCCAAGACCATGCCGAGCCTGAGGCCGACGCTGATGGTGATCGATCTCGACCGCTTCAAGCAGGTCAACGATTCCGTCGGCATCGCGGTCGGCGATTCCATCCTCTTGACCTTGGCGCGGCGGCTGACCCGTATCCTGAAACCGCAGGATACGCTGGCGCGGCTTGCCGGCGACCAGTTCGGCCTGCTCCTGATGTCGGAACAGGACCCGGCGCGTATCACCGCCTTCGCCGAGACCATCCGCAAGACCATCCGCGCCCCGATCGCCTTCAACGACC
>JBAUUA010000390.1:0-4203 GCA_049582465.1 Bradyrhizobium sp.
GACCTTGCCTGAGCAGGATATCCGGAGTTTTACGGGACTTGGTTCAATAGAGCCCCTTTTTTGCGAAAACACCCCGGCGCTCAAATTATTCCACCGCGCTGCTTAACAGCAGCTTCAGGCCGCGCGCGTATCTGCAGTCGTCGGACAAATGGTCGCGGCCATTGCGACAAGGTCGTTGCCAGCGTGGACTACGCGCGCCGCACGGGACGCCAGCTTGCAGGATTCAAATCTGCGCAGCGATCAGTCCGAACCGGCCGCCGCCACCTTGATTTCCGCGGGCAGGATGACCGCTGCGGCGATCACCAGCAGACACAGCCCGGCGAAGGCGTGCAGCATGGTGACGAAACCGCCCTGCTGATACAGCCATGCCACGAGGCCCACCGACGCGCCAGCCGCGGTGAAGCCGATGAAATAGCGCACCGCATAGGCGCGCGAGCGCCATTTCTCGCTGGTGTATTTGCCAACCATGGCGTCGTTGACGGTGACCTGGCCGAACGCACCCATCACGATGCCGATCGCGGCGATGATCAGCGGCAGGTTCGACAGCGTGGCCGCCAGATACAGGAACGGCGCCAGCACGAACGACAGCGGCAGCGAAACCGCCTTCAGCGAATAGCGATCGATCAGCTTGCCGATGGTGTATTGCGTCATCGCACCGAATACGTAGACGCAGGCCGCGATCAGGCCCAGCAGCGCCGGGCTCTCGGTGAGATCGCTCAGCCGTTCCGCGAATAATTTCGGCAACGCCACGGTGACCGCGTTGAAGGTGGTGGAGATCGCGAGCACGACGATCAAGAGCGCCACGATCACGCGCCACATGTCTTCCCTGGCCACGCGCGCCTGCGCCGCGGCCTGTTTGTGGCCGGAGCGATCCTCGTGCACCACCGTTGACGCAAAGGCCACGCCGATCAAGATCGTGACAATGCCGGGGATGATGAAGGCAAAACGCCAGCCGAGATATTGCCCGACCACGCCGGTGACCAGCGCCGACGATGCCACGCCGAGATTGCCCCAGACGCCGTTCAGGCCCATCTCGCGGCCGAGCCGGTCGGCATAGGACACGATCATCGCGGTGCCGACGGGATGATAGATCGAGGCGAACAGGCCGATCGACAGCAGCGCGGCGCCGAGCTGAAGCTGCGTCCGCACCAGGCCGACCGCGATCATCGAGGCGCCGATGCCGACAAAGAAGATCACCATCATGTGCCGGCGGCTCCAGCGGTCGCCGAGCCAGCCGGTCAGCAGCGATCCGGCGCCGAAGGCCACGAAGCCGGGGGTGGCGTAAGGCAGCAGCTCCGAATAGGCCATGCCGAGCGCCGGCCCCATCACGATGACGGCGGCGGCGAAGATCAGCATCGAATAATGGTCGATGAAATGGGCGGCGTTGACGAAACCGATCACCCGGGCCGGGCTGTTCATTGACAATTTCCTTAACAAGTTCCCTGGGTCGTATCCTCGGGGCTTTTGCAGTAGGTTATACGGTCTTGTCCTGACGGGATGTGGCCAATGAGTATCGCCGAAACGCCAATCGCTGCCATCCGGGCGCACCATGTCGCGACCGGCAACGGCGCTCACCTGGTCGCGCGCAACTACCGCAAGGGCGTCCGGCTCGACACCCATATGCACCGGGAGGCGCAGCTGGTTTACGCGGCGAAGGGAACGATGCAGGTCACGACCCCCAAGGGTCGCTGGCTGGTGCCGCCCGATCGCGCGGTGTGGGTGCCGGCACGGATGGAGCACGCCATCGATGTGCTCGCGGATATCGAGATGCGCACGCTGTATTTCGACCTCGCCTGGCTCGCGCGCGAAGAACGCAGCGAAAGCCTCGAGTCCGAATTCGTCGTCCGGGTGTCGCGGCTGTTGCAGGAGACCATTCTCGCGCTGTTCGACGGCCGCAACAATCCCGAGCGTACCGAGCTCCTGATCAGGCTCGCCGTGCTCGAGCTGCATCACGCCGAGGATTCCACCACCTTCATTCCGCTGCCGCACGAGCCGCGCTGCCGCCGCGCCGCCAACATCGTGCTCGCCGATCCCACCGGCGCGCACGAGATCGAAACCCTGGCGCATGCGGTCGGGACCTCGGCGCGGACGCTGTCGCGGCTGTTTTCCTCGGAGACGCAATTGAGCTTCAAGAGCTGGTGCCAGCGCGCGCGGATCGCCAGCGCGATCGAGCGGTTGTCGGTGGACGGCAATATCCCGGTCAAGCAACTGGCCGCCGACCTCGGCTATGCCAGCGTTCCCGCCTTCTCGCACGCCTTCCGGCAGGTCACCGGCAAGACCCCGACGGAGTTCGCCGAACAGAAATGAGGCCGATTCGGGCCCCGGGGCGGCCGGTGCTCCCGCGGGCGCCATGGCGGTTTTTTGGGCTGCCGTCGCCCGCTTGATTGTGGTCGGCATTATCCTAAATCCCATGTAAGATTCCATGCCGAACCGGATTCGACATGCCCACCATGAACAACGCCTTCTTCTCCGACCTTCTCTCGTCAATTTCCGAGCGCGGCCGGACGCTGCTTCGCCGCGTAGGCTCCTCCGAAGCCAAACCGGACGGGGCCGAGCTGATCGCCCTGTGCGAGGCGCTGTTGTCGGGCCGGGGCGAAGCCTCCGGCACCGCAATGGCGCGCGAGGTTCTCGACCGTTACCACACGCTCGACGACGCCGAACGGCTGGCCTTCTTCGAAACCCTGACCCGCGACTTCGGTCCGGACCGGGAAAAGCTTGCCGAAGCGATCGAGAACTGGCGCGCGCAGCCGAGCGATGAAGACGCCAGCGACCTGCATTTTGCCTCGGAGCCGCGGCGGCAGGAACTAATCCGCCGGCTGAACCGCGCGCCGGGCGGCACCAGCGAACTGGTGGCGATGCGCGCCGATTTGCTTCGTCTCATGAAAAGCCACAAGGACCTCGCCGCGTTCGACCGCGACGTCGCCCATCTGCTTTCTTCGTGGTTCAACAGGGGGTTTCTCGTGCTGCGCAGGATCGATTGGTCGACACCGGCGAACATCCTGGAACAGATCATCCGCTACGAGGCGGTGCACGAAATCCATGACTGGAACGATTTGCGCCGCCGCATCGACCCCATCGACCGGCGCTGCTACGCGTTCTTCCATCCCGCTTTGGTCGACGAGCCGCTGATCTTTGTCGAGGTGGCGCTGACCGAACAGATTCCCGGCGCGATCGCGCCCCTGCTTGCCGCGGACCGCCAGCCTGTGCCGGTCGAGCGCGCCCGCACCGCGGTGTTCTATTCGATCTCCAACACCCAGCGCGGCCTCGGCGGAATCTCCTTCGGCAGCTTCCTGATCAAGCAGGTGGTCGAGGAATTGCGGCGCGAATTGCCGAAGCTCGACAATTTCGTGACGCTGTCGCCGGTACCGGGCTTCATGCAATGGCTGAAACAGGCGAGCGACGTTCCGGTCTCCGACGAGGACCGGGCGCTGTTGGAAAACCTCGACAAGCCCGACTGGTTCAAGGATGCGGAGCTGGAGCCGCAACTGCGCGCCATGCTGGAGCCGCTCGCGGCGCATTATTTCCTGAAAGCCCGCACGCCGAAGGGACGCCTGATCGATTCGGTGGCCCGATTCCATCTCGGCAACGGCGCGCGGCTGGAGCGGATCAACTGGCTCGGCGACGTCTCGCCAAAGGGCCTGCGCGAGTCCGCCGGCATCATGGTCAACTATCTCTACCGCCTCGAGGACATCGAGAAGAACCACGAAGCCTACGCCAACCAGGGCGAGGTGATCGCCTCCAGCGCGGTGAAGAAGCTGCTGAAGAGCGAAGGCCGGCGGCTATTGGATATGCGGCTGTCGTAGGTCATCAACGGCACCACGGTCCGGACCTCAACCCTGAGCTGCTTGCGCCGCGAGCCTCGATCTGGCCATCGGGGCAGCCTGATCGCACGCGCAGAGCCCGTAGCTGCATAGCAGCCCCTGCCGAATGGTAAACAACCCGTTATCCCCACCGCTGGAATTCGGCCGCAGGCATTGAAGCTTGCTTACGGAGCGCGCGCAATAAGTGATGGCTGGACCATCTGTCCGACGAGCCCTTGATGAGCAGCATCTCGACGATCGCAGTATCCGGCATGAACGCGGCGGCCCGTCGCCTCGAGGTCTCCGCCTCGAACGTCGCCAATGTCCTGAGCGCGGGCGCGGTTCCCAATGCCGACGGCACGGTGCCGGCCGGGGCGCCGCAGGCCTATGCACCGCTCGAGCT
>JBAUUA010000391.1:0-1567 GCA_049582465.1 Bradyrhizobium sp.
GGGAGAGGGCTGGGGTGAGGGGGTACGGTCTATCGGTGGGCCTTAACCCCTCACCCGGATTTCTCGCTAAGCGAGAAATCCGACCTCTCCCTGTGGGAGAGGTGAAGTGGAGTGCGAGGGCTGGCAACATTTCCATCAGGCGGCTTTCGCCGTCTGCGCCAGTGAAGCAAAAGTCTTGCCTTCGGCGGCGAGGCGCTTGAGCAGCGGCGCCGGTTCGAGCGAGGGATCGTTGGTTTCCTTGGCGTAGTAGGACAGCCGGTCGGCGATGTGCTTGAGGCCGACCTGGTCGGCGTAGAACATCGGGCCGCCGCGATAGATCGGCCAGCCGTAGCCATAAAGCCAGATCACGTCGATGTCGCTCGGCCGTGCTGCGATGCCCTCTTCGAGGATGCGGGCGCCCTCGTTGATCATCGGATACATCATGCGCTCGAGGATCTCGTCGTCGGTGACCGCCCGGCGCTTGCGGCCGAGCCGGGTCAGCGTTTCGTCGATCAGCTTCTCGACCTCCGGATCGGGCAGCGGCGCCCGCGAGCCGCCTTCATACTTGTAGTACCCCTTGCCGGTCTTCTGGCCGAAGCGGCCGGCTTCGCACAGCGCGTCGGCGATTTCCGACTTGATGCCGCGGTCCTTGCGCGAGCGCCAGCCGATATCGAGGCCGGCGAGATCGCTCATCGCGAACGGTCCCATCGGCATGCCGAACTTCGTCACCACGGCGTCGACCTGCTGCGGCAAGGCGCCTTCGAACAATAGTTTCTCGGATTGCTTGCCGCGCTGCGCCAGCATCCGGTTGCCGACAAAACCGTCGCAGACGCCGACCACCGCCGGCACCTTGGCGATCTTGCGCGCGATCGACACGGCGGTCGTAAGCGCATCCGGCGCGGTCTTGGCCGCGCGCACGATCTCGCACAGCTTCATGACGTTTGCCGGCGAGAAGAAATGCATGCCGAGCACGTCCTGCGGACGGCTGGTGACCTTCGCGATTTCGTCGATGTTGAGATAGGAGGTGTTGGACGCCAGCACCGCGCCGGGCTTGGCGAACTTGTCGAGCGCCGTGAACACTTCCTTCTTGACCGCCATGGTCTCGAACACGGCTTCGATGACCAGGTCAGCGTCCTTGACGTTCTCAAGACCGACCACGCCCTGGATCAGGCCCATGCGCTTGGCCGGCGCGTCGGCCGCAATGCCGCCGCGGGCCGCGGTGGCCTCGTAATTCTTCTGCATCACGCCCATGCCGCGCTTGAGCTGTTCCTCGCCGGTCTCGATCAGGGTCACCGGAATACCGGCATTGGCGAAGGACATCGCGATGCCCCCGCCCATGGTACCGGCGCCAACGATGGCGACGCGCTCGACCTGGCGCGGCTTGGTGCCCTCGGGAACGCCGGAGATCTTGGCCGCCTCGCGCTCCGCGAAGAAGGCGTAACGCTGCGCCTTGGACTGATCGCTGGCGACGAGCTTCAGGAAGCCCTCGCGCTCCTTCTTCAACCCTTCGTCGAACGGCAGGTCGATCGAGGCGCCGACCGCGTCGGCGGCGGCAAACGGCGCTTCCAGTCCGCGCGCCCGCTTGGTC
>JBAUUA010000392.1:0-5100 GCA_049582465.1 Bradyrhizobium sp.
CTGGGCCTCCCAGGCGAATTCATCCTTGATCAATTGATAGGTATTCCGGGGCGCGCCGGTGTCCTCGATTTATCAGCTTGCGCCCTCGTTCATTCGCGACGATAGTCGCAGCGCTCCCGTCGTACGCCCATCATTTCCCATGGTGCAGGTGCGACATGGAATGCCCAAGCTGCCGAGCGGAAGTTCCCGAGGATAGGCGGTTCTGCGCGGAATGCGGGGCGCCGCTACCTTCCTCTTGTCCGTATTGCGGTTGTCTCAATCCGCTCGTCTCAAAGTTCTGCGGCGATTGCGGTGCGAAGCTCGGCCCCACGTCCGCCGAGCGGCGGCAGCTTACGGTGATGTTTTGCGATCTCGTCGGCTCGACGGCGCTCGCCTCGCGCCTCGATCCCGAGGACCTGCGCGACGTGATCGGTGCGTATCACCACTGCGTTGCCGAGACCGTTCGCCGCTTCGATGGTTTCGTCGCCAAGTACATGGGCGACGGGGTGCTGGTGTACTTCGGCTATCCCGCAGCACATGAGGACGACGCCGAGCGGGCGGTTCGGGCAAGTCTTGCTCTCGTGGACGCTGTCGGGCATCTCCCCGCCCCGGAGGAGCCGCTGCGGGTCCGTATCGGCGTCGCGACCGGGCTGGTCGTGGTCGGCGACCTCATCGGAGCCGGCGCCGCCCAGGAGCAGGCGGTGGTCGGTGAGACGCCGAACCTCGCCGCCCGGCTGCAAGCTCTTGCCGAGCCGAACGCGGTGGTGATCGCCCAAGGCACGCATCGCCTGACCGGCGGTCTTTTCGAATACGAGAACCTCGGGGCAGTCGAGGCTAAGGGCTTTGCCAAACCAGTGCTGGCCTGGCGTGTCGTCGGCAAAAGCGCGGTCGAGAACCGCTTCGAGGCGCTGCATCCCTTGGGCGGCGAGACGGCGCTGGTTGGGCGCGAGGGGGAGATCGAGCTGCTGATCCGGCTCTGGCAGCGAGCCAAGAGCGGCGAGGGTCAGGTTGTACTACTTTCGGGAGAGCCGGGCATCGGCAAGTCGCGCATCACCGCTGCGCTCCACCAGCGGCTTGCGGGCGAGCCGCACACTCGCTTGCGCTACTTCTGCTCGCCGCACCACCAGGACAGCGCACTGCACCCGACCATCGCGCAGCTGGAACGCGCCGCCGGTTTCGCGCGCGAGGACGCGCCCGAGATTAAGCTCACCAAGCTGGAGACACTGCTCGCCCCGACGCGGCCATCGGATGAGGACGCGGCGCTTCTCGCCGAGCTGCTGTCGATCCCGGCCGCCGCCACTGGCCGTTACCAGGCCCCGAACCTCACGCCCCAGCGCAAGAAGGAGCAGACGTTCGAGGCGCTGCTGCGGCAGCTCGCGATGCTCACGCGGCAACGGCCGGTGTTGATGGTCTTCGAGGATGCCCATTGGGTCGATCCCACGTCGTGGGAGCAGCTCGATCTTGTCGTAGGGCGGGTGCAGCGGTCGTCCGCGCTGCTCATCATCACCTTCCGCCCCGAGTTCTCGCCCCCCTGGATCGGCCAGGCACATGTGACCACGCTGACGCTCAACCGGCTCGACCAACGCGACAGTGCAGCGCTTGCGCAGAGGATCGCAGGCGACAACGCCTTGCCGGCCGAGGCGGTGGACGAGATCGTCGAGCGGACGGACGGTGTGCCGCTATTCGTGGAGGAACTCACCAAGGCGGTGGTCGAGGCCAACGAGCACGAATGCGGTGCGAAGCTCGTCTTTTCTGGGACTTCCGCCGCCGCGCGCGCTGTGCCCGCGATGCTGCACGCCTCGCTCATGGCCCGGCTCGACCGGCTTGGCCCGGCCGCAAGGGAAGTGGCGCAGGTCGGCGCCGCTATCGGGCGGGAGTTCTCTTACGAGCTGCTCGCGGCAGTCGCCGCACCACGGAACAAGATGGAGGTACGGAATGCGTTGGGCCGGCTGGTAGAGGCCGGACTGCTCTTCCAACACGGCACGCCGCCAGAGGCGTCCTACGTCTTCAAGCACGCGCTGGTGCAGGACGCCGCCTACTGCACCCTGCTGCGCAAGCAGCACCGGCAACTCCACCGGAACATCGCGCAGAGATTGGAGCAGCACGATCCGGCCGTCGTGCAAGGCCAACCCGAGTTGCTGGCTTATCATTGCAGCGAGGCCGGTCTCCACAAAAGCGCCATCGCTTACTGGACGTCGGCGGGCGAGCGTGCCGTGCGGCGCGCCGCCAACACGGAAGCGGTTCGACATTTTCGCCGGGCGCTCGCGTTGCTTGATGCCGAACCCGACACTCCAGAGCGCGCGACCACGGAACTCAAGATCCTCGCGCAACTCGGGCCGGCGATGATGAGCGCGCAGGGATGGACTGCACCGGAAGTGGAAAGAGCCTATGACCGAGCGCTCCAACTCGCACGCGCGATGGACAGCTCGGCCGATTTGGTCGCCCCTCTCGTTGGTCTGTGGCTGTTCCACAACACCCGCGGCGAGTTCGGGAAGGCGCGAGAGTCGATCCAGGAGTTGTTCCGGGTCGCCTATACGTTGAATGACCCTAATCTTTTGCTTCAGGCGCACCATGCCGCGTGGCCGACGCCGATGTTCTGCGGCGACTTTGCCACTGCCTACAAGCATGTCGAGCAGGGCCTCTCCCTGTACGACGAGCGGCAGCATCGAAATCACGCCTTCCGTTACATAGGACACGATCCAGCCGTGTGTGCTAATGCGCTCGGTGCGATCATCGCGTGGGTGCTGGGACATCCGGAGCGAGCAGCGCAGCACGCCGACAGCGCGATGCAGTTCGCGCGGCGATTGGAACATGCGCCCACTCTCGCCCATGCTCTCTGGTTCGTATGCAACTACCACATCTTGCGAGCGGATGTGGCGGCAGCACTCGCGACAAGCACGGAGATGCTGGCGCTCTGCGAGGAGCACCAGCTTGCGCAGCCGAAAGCCGCGGGAATGCTGTTTCGCGGATGGGCGCTGGTCCGCGTCGGCGAGATTGAGGAGGGCCTGGAACTCGCTCGCAGCGGGTTGGCGGCATGGGAGCGTGGCGGGGCCGGCGCGTTCCTCCAGCAAGGGAGATTTCTTCTTGCCGAGACCTGCAGCGTCGCCGGGCGCCGAGACGAAGCGTTGGAGCTGTTGAAGACGGCGCTGGCGCACGGCAGCCAAACCGGTGAGAAATGGTGTGAGGCGAGGGTTCATCATCTGCGCGCCCAGCTGTTCATCGCGTCCGCGGAATGGCCTCAGGCGGAAGAGTGCCTGCTGAGGGCACTCGAAATCGCACGCCAGCAGACCGCGCGCTCATTCGAACTTCGAAGCGCCACCAGCCTCGTCCGGCTTTGGCGCGACCAGGGCCAGCGCCGCGAGGCCCACGACCTCCTCGCGCCTATCTACAGTGGGTTCACCGAGGGCTTCGACACGCCCGATCTTCGCGAGGCGAAGGCGCTGCTCGACGAATTACAATGACGGCAGTAAGTTTAAAGCCGTGAGCAACCGCGATCTTGTAGCCGTTATTCTCATAAGTCGATCTAGGTATCGGGATCGAAACGCCGTCGTAATCAACCTGAACCGCCTGATCCGACGTTTTGAACAATCCTGTCGGCATAGCGCCAGTCCCCTTACTTTCCGCTAAAGCATACGGGAGAACTACGCGAGGGGCTTGGTCGATCCCATGCCAGCCACCCAAACAAAAAGACCGCCGGATCGACCGACAGTCCTTTCGTTAACATGCCATGTCAGTTGGGGTTGATGCGCTCGACTTTGCTTTGGCCGTATGACACTGCCACTCTGGGACTGGTCTCTTGTTGGTGCTAGCCGGTGCGAGAACCTCATCAATCAAACCCAACTTAAAAATGAGCAAAGGGCGGAAAAAGATCAAGTGAGCGATGCTGACCTGGATCGATCGATTGGGTTGTCCAGCTCAATGCGCTTCCCGTCAAAATCGCCAGCATTGCCGAGCGGTCTGACGCCGCAGGGGCTCAATGATCTACTGGTAGAGCAGGTGAGGTCGGACACCCTTAGTAGGATTTCCTAGCGCGAAGAGCTGCAAGCTGCCTCCGTCGGTGAAAACGATTCGGCGGCGGCTATCCAAAGTATAATTCTGAGAATCCGGCTAGTCGCTCTAAGAGCAGTCCTGGGCAACCAATGATGTGCCAGTTCCGGCAATGGCACGTTTGAGACATGCCATCCGGCTCTGCGGATGTCGGCTTATAGGGGTATTACCGTTCACGACCGACGTCCTATCGAGAGGCCCCGCGGCAAAGGCTGCGCCTGTTGCGAGGCGATAGCGAGACTGATCGCGGCCAAGGGCTATTTCCCCGCCGCCCAGCTCTAATAGCGAGCGTGCGCTAGGACGACCCCTCACAGCAGTCACAGTCACCGACTGCGAGGCCAACATTTCAGCGTCGTCCTGATCGGTAAGGATTCGCGAGGCGAAGCCGCCGGGTCCGCTCGGCGGCTTTGTCCTTGCCGTGCGCCCAGCGATCGATCTAAGGTTGTCGCCGTGTTCCAAAAGGGGAGTGCGGACGTGGCAACGGGTACAGTGAAGTGGTTTAACGCGACTAAGGGGTACGGATTTATTCAACCCGACAACGGCGGCAAGGACGTGTTTGTGCACATCTCGGCCGTAGAGCGAGCCGGCCTGAGCAGCCTCAATGAGGGCGCGAAGGTGAGCTACGAAGAGACGGAAAGCCGCGGCAAAACGTCGGCGGAAAATCTGAGAATTGGCTGAAAGGCGGTTTTGAAGGAAGCCCGCCGGTTCCATGCCGGCGGGATTTTCAGGCCTCAATCGAACGCGATACCGATCCGACGCGCCTTTCGCCAGATAACGTGACAATGGTGATTGCTCTGCTCTGTGTCGATAACCAAGTCGAATGAGTTGGGAATGCCGATCTGGCTTTCGACCTCGAGATTTGCGCCATGGCCCGACATTTTGCGAACTAAGCAGTCGATTCCAGAGCCATCAAACGAGATCGTTCCAGCCTTTAGGTTCTGCTGGTCCTGGGTGCCTCGCTTTTCGTCTAGACCGGGCATGCTTCTCTCCCGTGAAAATTTTGTTCTCGAGGACAGCATTTGCCCAATCGAGCAGGCAGGCAACTACCGTTCTGCCATCGAATGGTATTTGTGC
>JBAUUA010000393.1:0-2269 GCA_049582465.1 Bradyrhizobium sp.
GGCGGCGCTCTTCCTCGATCTCGGCCGACGTCCCGGCGCCGAGATCCGACGGCATGCAGCCGTCGACCACGTTGAGCACGAACACCGATTTCCATTCCTGGCCCTTGGCGGAATGGATGGTGGACAGGATCAGATAGTCCTCGTCGAGCAGGGGAACACCCGCCTGGTCGCTGGTGGCGTCGGGCGGATCGAGTGTCAGTTCGGTGAGAAAGCGCTCCCGCGAGGGGTATCCGCTGGCGATCTGTTCGAGCTGGATCAAATCGGCGCGGCGGGTTTCGGAATCCTCGTGGATCCGGTCGAGATGCGGCTCGTACCACAGCCGCGCGCGTTCGAGATCGGCCGGCCAGTTCGAATCGCTGATGTCCGTCACCGTGTCGACGAAGGTCCGCCAGTCCTCACCGGCGCGCGGCGGTACCGGGGCGTCGGCAAGGGCAGCGACCGGATCGGCGGCGCCGGCCATGCGATAGAGCGCCCGCTGCGCCGAAGCGGGGCCGACCCCCGGGATCAGATGCATCAGCCGGAAACCGGCGACGCGGTCGCGCGGATTTTCCACAAAACGCAGCAGCGCCAGCATGTCCTTGACATGCGCGGCGTCGAGGAATTTCAGGCCGCCGAATTTGACGAAGGGGATGTTGCGCCGGGTGAGTTCGACCTCCAGCGGCCCGGAGTGGCTGGAGGTGCGGAACAATACCGCCTGCTGCTTCAACAGCGTGCCGGTTTCGCGGTTCTCCAGGATGCGCTCGACGATGCAGCGGGCCTGGTCGGCCTCGTCGCGCACGACGACGAGCCGGGGTTTTGTGCCCGAGGTCCGGTCGGTCCACAGGTTCTTGGTGAAACGCTCCCTGGCGAGATCGATGACGCCGTTGGCCGCCGCAAGGATCGTCTGCGTCGAGCGATAGTTGCGATCGAGCGTAATGACGTCGGCCGGCGGCGAGAATTTTCCGGGGAAGTCGAGGATGTTGCGAACGGTCGCGGCGCGGAACGAATAGATCGATTGCGCGTCGTCGCCGACCACGGTGAGGCCGTTGCCTTTCGGTTTCAGCCCCAGCAGGATCGAGGATTGCAGCCGGTTGGTGTCCTGATATTCGTCGACCAGCACATGGTCGAAACGGCCGCCGATGTCGGAGGCGAGCGCCGGATCGCTCATGGTCTGCGCCCAATACAACAGCAGATCGTCGTAATCGAGCACGTTCTGGCGCTGCTTGGCTTCGACATAGGCCGCGAACAGTTCCTTCAATTCCGCCGCCCAGCCGGAGCACCAGGGAAACGACGAGCCCAGTACCTGTTCGATCGCATTCTCCGCATTGACGCAGCGGGAATAGATCGCAAGGCAGGTGCCCTTGGTGGGAAAGCGGCTTTCGGTTCTCGAAAGCCCCTTTTCGTGCCGGATCAGGTTCATCAGGTCGGCGGAATCCTCGCGATCGTGGATCGTGAAGGCGGGATCGAGACCGATCTGGTCGGCATATTCGCGCAGCAGGCGCGCGCCGATGCCATGAAAGGTGCCGGCCCAGGCCAGCGCGTCCGTCATGACGCCGGCATTGTCGCCGAGGACCTTGCGGGCGATCCGTTCGACCCGTTTCGTCATTTCGGAAGCGGCGCGGCGGGAAAACGTCATTAACAGGATGCGCCGGGGATCGGCGCCGTTGACGATCAGGTGGGCGACGCGATGGGCCAGCGTATTGGTCTTGCCGGAGCCTGCGCCGGCAATCACCAGTAGCGGCGCGAATGGCCCCTCGCCCGACGCGCCATGCTCGACGGCCCGCCGCTGCTCCGGGTTGAGGCTTTCGAGGTAGGCGGCTGCCACTGGCACGGAATGGTGGTCCCTGGGGGGTGGAGAATCACATTCCGTGATTCCCGCCCCTCGCACAACGATTCCAGTACCCGCCTTCGCTGGCGCTTCGGCGCGGCAGGCCTGGGATTGCGGAGGCCGGAGCCAGGCCTCGCCCAATGCGACCGGATCGGTGTCATCATGCCCGCCTCTTCGCCAATGCTGTGAATCCTCCGAATGCAGGACCGCTATTTAGCGAACTGTCACAAAATTTTCGTCGGGCTGTGACGCTGGTCTGAAAAGTTCCGCGCGGCGCCTCTCGGTCGCCATTAGCAACCTCAGTTCAATTTCAGCTCTTTTTACACAAGGAGGCAATCCCGATGCGTTTGCCAAAAGCTCTAGGTTTGGTTTCCGCGCTGGCCCTCGCGGCCGCGTGCGGAGGCGCTCACGCCAACGATCGCGACGATCACTCGCCCACCGCGACGCCGATCAAGCATGTCG
>JBAUUA010000394.1:0-8425 GCA_049582465.1 Bradyrhizobium sp.
GCAAGGTCTGCGGCGATGCGCTGGAGATGCGCGGCGGCATCGGCTACATCGAGGAATTTGCAACCAGCAGATTGCTGCGCGACGCCCATCTCGGCTCGATCTGGGAAGGCACCGGCAATATCGTCGCTATCGATGCACTCAAGCGCGCGGTCGGCCGCCATGGTGCCGAGGCGGCATTGGCCGCCGATCTCCATGCCCGGCTCGACGACAGCGCCAATGTGCCGCAGGCCTGGCGCGCTCGTCTGCGCGATCTCACCGACCGCGCCATCGGGTTTGCCCGGCAAGTGGCGTCGCGCATGGACCATGAAGCGGACGCGCGCCGCGCCACCAGCCTGCTCTATCATGTCGCAAGCTCAGTAGCGCTGGCCTGGGAAGGCGGCCGCATCCACGAGATGCGCGGCGATGCGCGAAGGCTGTTGCTGTCGCGGATGGCGATCGATCACCGGGTGCTGGCGGGCGATCCGTTCCGGCTCACGGAAAATCCGGTGCAGCGCGCGATTACCGATCACCTGCTCGGCGAGCGCGACGTCGGCATGGCCGAGGTTGGCGAATTGCTCGGCACGGCCTAAGGTAAGTTGTCATTCCGGGGCGCGCGAAGCGCGAACCCGGAATCTCGATCAACATATCCGGATTCCGGGTTCGACGCTATGCGTCGCCCCGGAATGACTGAACACAAAAAAGAGGAAACACCGATGAAGGCCGCCGTCCTGTACGAAGTCAACAAGCCGCTGGTGATCGAGGACGTCAGCCTGCAGAAGCCCGGTCCCCGCGAGGTGCTGATCCGCACCTCCGTCGCCGGGCTATGTCATTCCGACCTGCATTTCATGGAGGGGCTCTATCCGCATCCGCTGCCCGCCGTGCTCGGCCATGAGTCCGCCGGCGTCGTCGAGCAGGTCGGCTCCGACGTGACCTATGTGAAGCCCGGCGACCATGTCGTCACATGTCTGTCGGTGTTCTGCGGCACCTGCGACAACTGCACGACCGGGCGGCCGGTGCTGTGCACCGACACCACGGTGAAGATGCTGCCGGGCGCCTCCAACCGGCTGTCCTGGGCGCGCTCCGAAAAACTGAACCAGTTCCTCAATCTGTCGTCGTTCGCCGAGCACATGCTGGTGCACGAGAACGCCATCGTCAAAATCCGCAAGGACATGCCGCTCGATCTCGCCGCGCTGATCGGCTGCGGCGTCATCACCGGCTACGGCGCGGTGGTGAATACGGCCAAGGTCGCGCCCGGCGAAAGCGTCGTGGTGATCGGCTGCGGCGGCGTCGGCATGGCCGCGATCAACGGCGCGCAGATCGCCGGCGCCGGCCGTATCATCGCGGTCGACACCAATCCGGCCAAATTGCAGCTCGCGACCAAGCTCGGCGCCACCGATATCGTCGATCCCAGGAACGGCGACGTTGTGCAGCAGGTGCGCGATCTCACCGGCGGCGGCGTGCACCATTCCTTCGAGGTGCTGGGCCGCAAGGAGACCGCCGAGCAGGCCTTCGCCATGCTGGCGCCCGGCGGCACCGCGACCATCGTCGGCATGATCCCGTTCGGCCAGAAGATCGAGCTGCACGGGTTTGACTTCCTGCGTGAGCGCAAGATCCAGGGCTCGTCGATGGGCTCGAATCATTTCCGCGTCGACATGCCGCGGCTGGTCGAATTCTACATGCGCGGCCGGCTGCACCTGGAGGACTGGATCTCGGCCAAGCTGAAACTGTCCGAGATCAACGAAGGCTTTGCGGCGATGAAGGCCGGCAAGACCGTGCGCAGCGTCATCGTGTTCGATGCCTGAGGCATACGCAACTCGTCATGCGCGGGCTTGACCCGCGCATCCATCAATCTTCGCAACAAGCTTCTTTCGGAGAGGATGGATTGCCGGGTCAAGCCCGGCAATGACACTCATCAGTAGTTTTACCGCGACACGTGCGCCGACACGGTGAGCCAGCGGCCGTTCTGCCGCGCCCAGCAATCGGTGTAGCGGCCGGAGGCATGCTGGCCGTCGGCAGTCGTGTAACTCGTGCGCGCGTGAATGATGGCAAAATCGCCCATCAGGCGAATCCTGACGTCATGGGCTTCGAGATCGCTGATCGTCACCGGCACGGCCGTCTGCTTGAGAAAGCCGGCGCGGTCGACCAGCGATTTGTCGGGATTGGAGCAATAAAAATCGTCGGCGAGGATTTCGTCGAACCGCTTGACGTCGCAATTCTGGACGGAATTGACGTAGTCGCGGTTCAGGGCTGTCAGTTCAGCGAGGTCGTTTCGCATTTTCCCAATCTCCCATGCCAAATCCTCATGGTGAGGAGGCGCGTCAGCGCCGTCTCGAACCATGAAGGCCCGTGATGTCTCATCCTTCGAGACGCGCGCGAGAGCGCGCTCCTCAGGATGAGGATTCTCTAGTCATCAAACATCGGCGGCGGCACAAAGCCGCCGAATTCGCGCTCGATCAGCTCTGCAAGCTTGAGCGGCGTGCGGTCCTCAAGCCACGGCCCGACGATCTGCACGCCGACCGGCAGGCCTTGCGACAGGCCGAGCGGGATCGCGGTGGCGGGCAGGCCGGGCAGGGTGGCGATACCGGGCCACGCAAGCTGGTCGGGATAGACATAGTCCTTGCCGTCTATGTTGATACGGCGGGTTTCCTGATCGGCGGAATGATCGTGCGGATAGGCCGGCGTCGGCATCACGGGGCAGATCACGGCGTCGAACGTCTTGAACAGCTCGCGCCATTGCGCCCGCAGCCGCGCGCGCGCGCCATCGGCGATCACCCAGTCGCGATGGCTGAGCGCGATGCCGCGCAACCGCTCCGCCGCCAGGCTGGTATCGTCGGGCGAAAGCCTGGCCGCCGCGGCCTGCGCGCCGGCATAGATCTCGGGCTGGAAGGAGGCGGCGAGGAACGACATCAGCATCCGCATGTAGAGCCGCGTCGAGGCAGCGAAGTCGGGCAATAGCGGGCTCTCGCGCGTCACGCTGACGCCGGCCTTGCCGAGGTTGCCGGCGAGTTTTTCGATCGCGGTGCGGATGCTGGCCGATGTCGGCATGACCGGATCGCTCGCAAGCAGCAGCACGCGGAAGTTCTTCAGCGCGCCGTGGCGCGGCGCCGGCAGCGCGAGGCTGTAGGCCTTGCCGGATTCGATCGGGTCCGGTCCCGCGATCGCGTCGAGCAACAGTGTGAGGTCGGCGGCCGAGCGCGCCATCGGCCCGATCACCGAAAGGTCGCGGTCGAACGGCAGCGGCGGCATCGGCGGCGGGGTGTGGCCGCGCGACGGCACCAGCGCGAAGGTCGGCTTGTGTGCATAAACGCCGCAGTGAAAGGCAGGCACCCGCAGCGAACCGCCGATATCGGAACCCAGCGAGAGCGGGCCGTAACCCGCCGCGAGCGCCGCTGACGATCCGCCGGAAGAGCCGCCCGGCGTGCGGCCGAGATCGAAGGGGTTGTTGGTGATGCCGTAGATCTCGTTGTAGCTCTGCCAGTCACCGAGCGAGAGCGGGACGTTGGTCTTGCCCAGGATGACGCCGCCGGCCTGCTTGACGCGAGAAATCGACAGCGCGTCTTCGCCCGGGACGAAACCCTTCTGCGCCGGAAGGCCCCAGGTCGTCGGCAGGCCGGCGACGTTGTAGGATTCCTTCACGGTCAGGGGAAGGCCGAGCAGCGCGCCGGTCTCGCCGCGCGCACGCGCGGCGTCGGCGGCCCGGGCGGCTTCCAGGCCGCGGGCGAAATCGCGCACGCAAATCGCGTTGATCTTCGAATCGTGCCGCTCGATGCGGCCGATCGCGTCCTGCGCCAGCTCGACGGCGGAAACTTTCTTCGCCGCCAGCGCCGCCGACAGTTCGGTCGCGGTCTTGAAACTCCATTGCGATTTGGCCAAGGCGTACTCCCGGTAAGCGTTTGCAACTGACCGGATGATGCTTGGTTTCGGCCGCGTCCGCTAGACCGCTATTGCGGCCGCAACACAGCTATTCCGGCAGCATCCGCTGCATGATGCGGTCACGATAGACGAAGATGTGGACGAGCGCCGCCGCCACATGGATGCCGATCACCACCAGCAACGCCCATTCCGCCGCCTGATGCAGGCCGTCGATGGCCTTTCCCGCCGTCGCATTGTCGGACGCCAGCATCGGCATCGGCATGAAATAGAACAGCGAGACAGACCAGCCGCGGAACGAGGCGAACAGCCAGCCGGTCACGGTCGTCGCCAGCACCAGCACATAGAGAGCCCAGTGCACGACCTCCGAGGAAAGCCGCTGCCAGGGCGGGAGCGAACTCTCGGGTGCCACGGGATGCGTCAGCCGCCAGGCCAGCCGCAAGACGATGAGCACCAGGATGGTCAATCCGAACGAGATATGGAAGGTCATGCCGGCACCGGGCTTCATGCCGCGATGAATGTCCGGCATCAGCCAGCCGATCAGATATTGCACCACCAGCAACGCCACGATGAGCCAGTGAAGCACCTTTGCGGTGGTTCCGTATTGCAGACGAGCGGTCATGAGATTCCTTGGAACGAGGTTGGCAAAGGTGATCTAACGCACGGGCACTTGCAGCGTTGCGTCAGGGTTGCGGGAATCGCGCGGAAGGGCGCGCCATTGGATTGACGGGCCCGGCCGCGCTGTGTTCGCCGGCGCCGGGATTGGCGCCGGGGACCGGAAACGCGTATCCGATGATGGTCTTGACGACCCAGCGGTCGGACGCCGACGTCAACCCGTAACCGACGCCGAAATCCACGTCAAAGACGCCGAGCTTGAAATCGGTCACCGCGAACAGCGTGTGCTGCTGATCCTGCAGCCTGGCGAAATTCCCGATCTCGCCGAAGTCGGAGTAGTACTCCAGCCCCACATAGGTTTCCGGCGCGACCTTGCGTGCCAGGCGCGCGGCGGGCGCAAAGTCCGCCTCGCCATATCTGCCGAAGCTGATGTCGACGATCGGGTTGACGATGAATTCCCAGTCCGCGTTGCGGACGCCGATAATGGGGCGGATCTCCATCCCGAATCGCGACTGCGAAAATCTCGGCGTCGTGTTGGAGAATTCGAAATTGACGCCGTAGAAGAAGTTGTGCTGCTCGGCATTGGGCGAGACGAACAGGGTGCGCAGCTTGAAGGCGTCCGACAGGAATTGCTGGTCCTTGATGGCGAAGGGCAGATAAAGGCCGACTTCCCACCAGTCGGTGACGCCGTAGGCGAATTCCGGGGTGCCGTTGATGCTGTTGTGGGAGATCAGCCCGCCGGGAAACGGCGGATCCTTGACGCCGAGCGGGATATAATTGAGGTGCTGCTGGATCGTGAACTGGCCCGGCGCCGCAATGCCGGCGTTGTAGACCTGGATCTCGTCGGTCGCCATCGCCGGCCGCGCCGCTAACGCGGCCAAGGCGGCGCCGGCCAGCAGAACGAACTGACGACGGGTGCGGGGCACGGGGCGGCGGTGCATCATCGCTTCCCCGGCCTACGCCGCTCCAATGAGGATGCCGACCGCGAGCACGATGGCGCCGCCGAGCACGATCTGGAACACCGCCTGCAGGAATGGCGTGTCCATGTAGCGCGCGCGGATATAGGCGATCGCCCATAATTCGAAGAACACCACGATGGCCGCGATCGCGGTTGCGATCCAGAACGCGTTGGGCCAGGAATCGGGAACCAGAAAGGGCATGGTATGGCCGAGGCCGCCGACCGTGGTCATCAGACCGCAGGTGATGCCGCGCAGCCAGGGCGAACCGCGCCCCGTGAGCGATCCATCGTCGGACAAGGCTTCGGCAAACCCCATGCTGATGCCGGCGCCGATCGAGGCGGCTAAACCAACCAGGAAGGTCGGCCAGTTCTGATGCGTCGCGAAGGCTGCGGCAAACAACGGCGCCAGCGTCGACACCGATCCGTCCATCAATCCGGCGAGACCGGGTTGCACATATTGCAGGACGAACACGCGCCGGCGTGTCTTGTCTTCCTGCTCGCGCACATCGGGCTTGAGGATCTTGTCGGTCAACTTTGCCGCGAGGCTTTCGTGGCCTTTTTCGGCTTCAGCGAGATCGCCCAGCAGCCTGCGGACGCCGACATCCTGGGTCTGCTCCGCTGCCTTGACGTAGAACCGCTCGGCCTCGAACTCCATCGTCTCGGCTTCCTTGCGGATGGTGTCGAGCGACAGGTTCTTGGTCAGCCAGACCGGGCGGCGGCGCAAAAATCCCTTGACGTCATCGCGGCGGATGGGCGGAAGATTCTTGCCGAAGCGCTTTTCGTACATCTCCAGCAGCATGTGGCGATGGCCTGTTTCCTCCTCCGCCATCTCCTCGAAGATTTTGGCCGATTCCGGATAGCGCTCCATGAGGTCTTCGGCGAAGCTCATGTAGATGCGGCTGTCTTCCTCCTCTGCGGAGATCGCAACCGCCAGCACTTCGCGTTCGGTCAAATCGGCGAAATTCTTCATCAAAACATTCCCAGAACCACTTTTAGAATAGTTCTAAACATATAAAGCCTCGTCCGGGCGGGGTCAAATTCGCGCGCATGCGCAGCAAAGCCGCATTGGCATGATTTTTCGGTTGCGCGAAATGGAACCGTTCCAGCCGGTATCCGTTCGGTTCCCTGAGCGAAGATCGACCGGAGATCGCATGGCCAAGGTCAAATATCGATTGAACGATCCCCGGCTGGCGCCGCGCCGGACCAAACTCGAGATTCCCGGCTGGGCCGGAAAGCGCGAACCGCGCGCCAATGGTTCGCGTGAGCAGGTGTGGCATTGCGTGCCGTTTTCGGAAGGCGCGCAATACGGCATCGAACTGTTTTATCCCTACGACAACGAACTGCACGTCACCACCAAAGACGGCCATCTGATCCTGGAGGGAGACTGGGGCGAGCCGCCGGACAGCGGGGTGCAGTGGCCGCCGTTCCGGAATTTCGGCGACGGCTTTTACACCTATCAAATCCTGCTCGATCTCAAGGTCGAAAAGGGCATGGCGGTCCGCACCGAGCCGCACCCGCGGTTCTATACCGATCCTACCGATACCGTGCCAATCGCGGTTCCCGCGCTGATTCGCAACTGGTGGCCGATGATGTTCTTTTGCGTGTTCAAGTCGCCGGCCGAGGGCCGGACCCATATTTTCAGGCCGAACGAGCCGTTCGCCCAGATCATCGTGATCCCCGAGGAAGCCGATTTCGAGCTCGAACCGATGAACGTGGAAGAATCCGCCGAACGCGAGCTGCAGGCGCGCCGGATCTATAATAGCCGGCCGAAGCTTTCGGCCGGCACCGAATGGACTTCGTCGTCCGATACCGTGTTCGACGGCACCTATCGGCATCTGCACCGCGCGGCCAAGGAAAAGGCGCGGCAGGAATAGCGGCGGACACATCCTGTCACGCAAAAAAACAGGACCCGTTAGGGTCCTGTTTTCGCATCAGCCGATGCCGCGCGACATCAATAGTCGCGGCGGTAGAAGCTGTGATGATGGTGGTGGTGGTGATGGTGGTGACGGTACCGGCCGTAGCCGGGCGGCACGATAACGACACGCGGCGCGTATCGGCGGTAGGCGTGATGATGATGGTGATGATGGTGGTGTTCGATAAAGATCTGCGCCAGTTGGACGTTTTCGTTCGCTGACGGAGCCGGAGCCGATTCATCGATCGCCTGCAGCAGCGCTGCGGCATTCGGGATCGGCTCAAGCAGGTCGGCGAAGGAATTCGCCTGCATCACGTCCGACGGGGCCGGAGCCGGCGTCGGGGCGGCCTGAGCGGCGTTCATTGCCCCGAGCGTTGCCACCGCTCCCAAAAGTCCGGCTATCTTCTTATCCATAAAGTCTCCTCCAATGGCGCATTGCCCGTAGCCGCAACGCGCCCAACCCGGGATGGTTCCCCGCATCGTCGCCAC
This sequence comes from Bradyrhizobium sp., assembly GCA_049582465.1. Classification (GTDB taxonomy): domain Bacteria; phylum Pseudomonadota; class Alphaproteobacteria; order Rhizobiales; family Xanthobacteraceae; genus Bradyrhizobium. The sequence continues at coordinate 7,824 of JBAUUA010000394.1, forward strand.
GTCGGCCGATTAAAACCGATATTGGGAGAACTGGAACTTATTGGGCGCGTTCTGTGGCCTGTTTCAGGAACTGCAGCAGCAAGTGTGTGACCTGCTCGGGCCGTTCCTGCTGCACCCAGTGGCCGGCGCCGTCAATCAGGTGAACGCCGCGCATGCGCGTGCAGGCGCTCTGCTGCATCGCCTCAAAGACACCGGGGCGCTGATAGACGCCCCAGTCCTGTTTTCCCGAAATGAAACAGGAGGGCACGTCAATGCTGCGGCCCGACCATGTCTGCAACTCCGCAACGAAATCGCCCGACGTGCCGCAGCGATACCATTGCAGGCCGCCCTGGAATCCCGTGCGTTCATATTCGGCGCTGTAGAACGAAAGCTCGCGATCCGGCAGCCACTGGTTGGCGGCGATCGTTGCCGCATCGGGCATCTCCTCCGCAACGGTCTCGGCCATGTTGCTGGCGAGATCCATCACGTAATAGGTCGGCAGTTTTGCCAGCTCGTTCGCGGACCAGGATTTGAGCGGGTAGGGCTGGTTGGCTTTCCAGTCCGCGCTCTTGTGATGATAATAGGCGCGCAGGAAATCATGTACGCCTTGCGGCGCGCGGTGC